>CAZYDB010000007.1:0-31183 GCA_964645995.1 uncultured Roseivirgaceae bacterium | reverse complement strand
GCAAGGCCCGTGACTACACCCGCCAAATTGTTGTCCTGGTATAATTCTTTCTCAAATTTCTCAGATCCCAGGATTTCCACCACACGTGCCGGAGAGATCGTCTTATCATATTTTTCATCCATAGCCACGGATTTGGCGACATTTCTTATTACCGAACCAATATTCCTTTCAAGGGTCCTGACACCGGATTCCCTGGTATAGCCTTCGATTATTTTAGTGATCCCTTTATCAGTAAAACGGACATCCTGTGCTTTAAGACCATGTTCAAGCCTTTGTTTGGGTATGAGGTGCTTTTTAGCGATCATCACCTTCTCTTCCAGGGTGTAGCCGTTGATCTCGATCACTTCCATTCGATCACGTAAGGCAGAATGTACCGTATCCAGCGTATTGGCTGTGGCGATGAATAAAACTTTTGACAAGTCATATTCCACTTCAAGGTAATTATCTACGAAGGTGCTGTTCTGCTCAGGATCCAGTACTTCAAGCAAAGCAGAAGAAGGGTCGCCTCTGAAATCTGAACTCACCTTATCTATTTCGTCCAGTACGAATACCGGATTTGATGTTTTTGATTTTTTAATGTTCTGTATGATCTTCCCGGCCATAGCCCCGACATACGTTTTGCGGTGCCCCCTCACTTCAGCCTCATCGTGAACTCCTCCCAAAGACATCCGGATATATTTGCGATTCAAAGACTTGGCAATAGACTTCCCCAGGGAAGTTTTGCCAACACCCGGAGGCCCGTATAAACAAAGGATAGGTCCTTTCAGGTCATTTTTAAGTTTAAGCACCGCGAGATATTCCAGGATCCTTTCCTTTACCTTTTCCAGCCCGTAGTGATCCTTGTCAAGGATCTTTTTCGCACGGGTAAGATCAAAATTATCCCGGGTTACCTCATTCCAGGGAATATCAACCATAAATTCAGCGTAATTCATTGCCACCGGATATTCTGCAGATGCCGGGTTCATGCGCTGGATTTTCTCAAGCTCCTTGTTGAAATGATCATTCACCTGATCCGGCCAATCCTTTTTGGAAGCCCTTTCCCGTAATACTCTGATCTCCTGGTCCGGTCCTTCATGGCCTAATTCATCTTGCAGCACCTTCATCTGCTGCCGTAAATAATAATCACGCTGCTGCTGGTCAATATCAGAATTCACCTTCTTCTGAATTTCCTGCTTCAGTTCAAGCATTTGCAGATCTTTCAATAAATGCTCCAGTAAAAGCGTGGCTCTTTCCAAACCATCAGATGTTTCAAGTAATTTCTGCTTTTCTTTAACATCTGCATTAATGTTAGAACTCAGAAAATAGGTAAGGAAGTTGGGATCATCGATATTATCCAGAGCCAGTTGTGCCTCCTGAGGAATCTCAGGATTCAGACTCATTATCTTTACGGCGGTATCCTTGATCGATTCAATGATGGCGACGGTCTCCTTTTTCCTTTTATCAGGAAAAGTATCCCCCATCTGCCCGATCTTTGCAACCAGGTACGGATCCTCCTTTGTTATATCCTCAATCCTGAATCGCTGTTTCCCCTGAATAATGATCGTAGTATTCCCATCAGGTAAAATAAGCAGCTTCAATATCCTGGCAACGGTCCCTACCTCATAGATATCCTGCTGCCTCGGATCCTCAACGCCATTATTTTTTTGCGCTACCACACCAATGATCCGATCGCCTTTGTATGCATTTTTAACCAGTTTTATCGATTTTTGCCGGCCAACCGTAATTGGAATAACCACTCCGGGGAAAAGTACTGTATTTTTAATTGGTAAAACAGGAAGCTGGTCTGATAGGGTTTCCTCTTTCATACCCTCATCATCTTCCGGAGTGATCAACTGTATATATTCATCTGAATCTCCGTCGTCATAACCTGCAAGCCCCAATGTAGTAAACAACATATTTTTATTAAATCCCATATCCAATCCCATCTAATGACAACATGTCATTAATTTTGTTTTATTGTGTTATTATAAGTTAAGCCTTTTATACTCAATACTTATGCCAAATTGAAGAAATAAATAATTTATCAAGTTGGTTATTATTAAATTTACAACAAAAATTGTGATTTTCGCGTTAGAATAGCGATTTTTCAGCTTTCTGCCTATGCAGCGACACTACCGTACCATATGTTTAGTAATTGTAATTTTGGCATGCCGTGGGTTTGATGTGCTGGGTCAGAAGCAAATGGATATTGAAGAAGATTCAACGGTGATTCGAACAGCAATTAAGGTAAACGATCGCCCTCCCATTGAATTCAGCAATATCAATAAAGTCCCTTATTATTATGATAAAAGAAAGCTAAGGAAAATACAGGAATATGATCAGGAAGGCGATACCGGCAAACTTTATGAAGCTTTATTTGAATATGTGTCGAAATTCGGGATTCAGAATTTTTATAAAGACACCCATTACCTTTGGCAACTGGCACAGCTTGCCGAACAGTTAAACAAGAAGGATGAATCGATAGCTTTCTATAAATTAGTCCTGAAACATCATCGCCAGGATATCGACATCCAGAAAATCCAGCAACACTTTGATTCTCTTGCCGGTTATGAGCGCGACCAGTATGTCTCTATCGATTACTATTATGAGCTTGTCGATTACAGGAAGGCGGTGGATACCCTCCAGCCTCCCCGCGGTGTTTTGTTAAACATGGGGCATCTTATCAATTCGCGGCATTCGGATTACGGACCTTCGCTGAACATCAATGACTCGGTACTGATTTTCACGTCAAAAAGGAATGAATATGATGTAGCGTTGGAGGTGCGGCGCAATGAAGATATTTTCTTTTCCCATTCCGATGGTGATTATTGGTCTGAGGCCGAGCCACTCACTGAGATCAATACTATTTTTAACGAGGGATCAGCCTGTATCAGCAAGGATGGCAGAACGATGTTCTTTTCGCGGTGTGATGCACCTGATACCTATGGCAATTGTGATCTTTTCGTTACCGAACTACAGGATGACGGGACCTGGGGCAATGTCAGCAATCTGGGATCACATATCAACAGCAAGGCCTGGGATTCGCACCCGTCACTCTCACATACCGGTGATACCCTGTATTTCGCTTCCGATCGTATTGGCGGGTTTGGCCTCTCCGACATTTACTTCACCTATAAAAACAATAAAAATGAATGGCAGGAAGCTCAAAATGCAGGTCCTTTCCTCAATACTCGCAATAATGAAGTAAGCCCTTTTTATCATCCAACGTATGATGTATTGTATTTCAGCTCTAACGGTCACCTGCTTAACTTCGGTGAATTTGACATTTATAAAGCTTACCGGTATGGAAACTTCTGGGGTGAGCCCAGGAATATAGGTCCTCTCGTAAATGGTGATGGCTCAGAGTTCTATTTCACGATTGATGCCAACTCAAAAAATTTATTTTATGCCAAAAGCATTGAGAACGATATGGCCAATCTGGACCTGTATTCCTTTCCTTTGCCAATGGAAGCGCAACCTGATGCTACGGCCTTATTAACCGGTTCCGTCATGGATATTGAGACTAACGATCCTTTTACATCCGGCATTGTAACTGTCATAGACCTTGAAAATGGTATCGAGGTAGCACCGCGCCGGCTCAGTCCCGAAGGAAGATTTGAATTCAATCTGATCAATAACACAAAATACCTCCTGATCATTCAAAGCAGCGAATTTTTCAGAATCGAAGAGTTTTTCACCCTGGTCGGGAACATGGAGATCAATAAATACACGGAATCTATCGCCTCCAAAATGGAGTTTGAATCAATTGAATTTGAACTGGAGAGTTCTGATCTGAAGCCATCTATGTTCTACGACCTTGATAAGGTAGCCCTTTTCCTGCTTGACAACCCTGATTTCAAGCTCCGGATCTCTGGTCATACGGATTCTTATGGGACACCTGAATATAATCTGGAGTTATCTAAAAAACGTGCCAGTGCAATCATGGAGTATCTGGTCTATTTTGGTAATGTCCCACGTGCACGTATAGAAGCAGAGGGGTATGGCAGCACGATGCCTATTGTGGAGGAATTAACCGAGGCAGACCGCCAGCTGAACCGAAGGGTCGAATTCGAACTTTACAGACCGAGCATGCAGGAACTTGAAGAAATGCGCATGTTAGAGAAAATGGAAGATGCCTCAGACTGGTGACAGGAGGTTAAAATACTTCCTTCAGGATGTCATTAAAAATGATAAATACCATCAATGACAGCAGCAGAACCATGCCAACCTTTTGTGCCGTTTCCATAAACTTATCGGAAGGTTTATGTCCTGAAATGATTTCAAACGAGAGGAACATCACATGACCACCGTCGAGTGCCGGAATAGGCAGGAAATTCATAAAAGCAAGGATCATGGATAGCAGGCCGACAAGATTCCAGAAACGAAACCAGTCCCACTGACCCCCGAAAGTCTTTGCAATACCGATAGGTCCGGAAACCGATTTTCTGAAGTCCAGATCCCCTGAGAAAATCTTCCCGAAGGCTTTAATATTAATAAAAACAATGCCGAATGCACGGTCAACGCCTCTGGGGATGGCTTGCAGGAAGGTATAATCGACTGAAGCCATATCGAGGTTGGGTACCGGTATGAAGCCCATGATACCTTCCGCTGATATCGGTACATCCAGATCAATTAATTGCTCATTTCTGGTGACTGTAACATCGGCGGTTTCTCCTTTTAATCCGGTTACTACCTCTTTAAATTCATGATAATAATTAACTTTCTTGCGATTAATTTCAACAATTTTATCTCCAGGCTGCAGTCCTGCTTCTTCAGCACCGGAACCTTTGGATATGGCACCAATCTCAAAAGTAAATATTGGATCGATGAAGTCTATACTTTCAATACTGCCAGATCCGCTAAGCTTTTCAATGAAGTTAGCCGGAATAGAGATCTCCAGGATCTGGCCATCTCTTTCAACCGTATAGTAGGCATCATTTTCAAGAAGCACGTCCGGACTTTTAAGATCGGAAAACCTTTCGTAATCATGACCATTGACCATTAAGATCTTATCTCCAGTCCTTAGGCCAAGTTCCCGGGCCAGTTCATGAGCGACAATACCATTTTTATTAACCTCTTCTTTCGGGATATAGGATTCCCCGAAAGAATAAACCATGATCACGAATATTACGATACCGGTAATAACATTAACGATTATTCCTCCCAGCATCACGATCAGCCTTTGCCATGCCGGTTTTGCCCTGAACTCCCAGTGTTTGGGTTCTTCAGACATGGTCTTTAGGTCAAGCGATTCATCGATCATGCCTGATATCTTCACATACCCCCCCAGGGGTATCGCGCCAATAGAATACACGGTCTCTCCATAGGTGAATTTAAATATCCTTGGAGGAAAGCCAATTGAATATTGCTCTACACGCATTCCAAAAAGCTTGGCAGCTAACAAGTGTCCCAGTTCGTGCAATCCAACCAGAATAGAAAGGCCCAGGATCATTTGGGCCGCCATTACAAGTACATCCATTAGTTAATAATTTCTTTAGCTTTAATTCTCGTTTCTCTATCCGTTATAAAATAATCTTCATAGCCCGGCCTGGCAATATAAGGTACCTGGTTCATGCATCCTTCAATAATGTCTGAAATATCCAGGAATCCGATCTTGTCTATGAGAAAGGCATCGACAGCAATTTCATTAGCTGCATTGATGATGCAGGGCATATTTCCACTCTTCCGTAAAGCCTCATAGGCAAAAGCCAGGTTCCTGAAAGTTTCAAGATCTGGTTTTTCGAAATGCAATACCGGATTGTCTGCAAAACTATACCTTGGAAAGGCAGAATTCAAACGATTTGGAAAAGATAATGCAAATTGTATGGGAATACGCATATCGGGCATACCCATCTGCGCCTTCATGGAACCATCCTGAAACTCAACGAGCGAATGTATGATCGACTGCGGATGGACGACCACATCTATCTGACCGGCTTCCACCCCAAACAACCATTTTGCTTCAATTACTTCAAGACCTTTATTCATTAACGTCGCCGAATCAATGGTTATCTTGGCACCCATACTCCAATTGGGATGGTTTAAGGCAGCGTTCCTGGAAACTTTTTCGAGATCATGCCTTTTCTTTCCCCGGAAAGGACCGCCTGAGGCAGTCAGTATAATACGTTCTATCTTATTATAAAACTCCCCTAACAGACATTGGAAAATAGCCGAGTGTTCAGAATCAACAGGAATGATTGCCACCTGGTGTTCGGCAGCCAGAGCATTAATGTATTCTCCGGCGACCACCATAGTTTCTTTATTAGCCAAGGCAATAGTCTTACCATGCCTGATCGCCTGTATGGTCGGTTTTAATCCGCTGAACCCAACCATGGCGGTTAAAACGATGTCAATAGTCTCCATCTCCACCACTGAAGCGATAGCTTCATGGCCGGCGTAAACCTTGATGTCCTTTGGTGAAAGTGCCTCATTAACTAACTGATAGTATGATTCATTGGCAATGACGACAGCATTAGGCTGGAATTCCAATGCCTGCCTGATCAACAAATCGGCATTGTTATTGGCAGTCAATACTTCAACCACGAAATGATCAGCATTGTTTCTGATTACTTCTAAGGCCTGGGTACCGATCGATCCGGTTGAACCCAGGATGGCAATATGTTTCTTTTTGATAGTCAATAAATTTTTCTATAATAAATCATATTTTGAGGGAAAAGTTTTACAATTTAATAAATTTCTGAAGCCCGTCAGCTAATTTCCTGTCATTCGACAAACGAGGCACTTTATTCTGTCCTCCCAATTTGTTTTCAGCTTTCATGTACGCCTGAAAAGCGCCTTTCTGAAGAGGCCATATTTTTAGTGGTCTTAAAATTGACCCTGCCACAAGATCGTAATAATAAGAATTTAACTGCTGAAGCTTCTCATCGATCATTTTTTCAAAAACGGCCATATCACCGGGGCGTTTTGAGAACTCGACATACCATTCATGCAATGGCAATCCCTCCCGTGGGGTTACCTGAGGGGCCACTGTAAATTCTACTATGCCGACTTCAGGAAATTGAGCCATCGCCTCTTTAATCGCTTTTTCCACTTCTTCTCCTATCACATGTTCACCGAACGCTGATATAAAATGTTTGGTCCTGCCGGTTACCACCAGTTTGTACGGCCTGGTAGAAACGAACTTAACCGTATCTCCGAGCGAATAACCCCATAGCCCTGCATTATTATTGATCACGAGGGCGTAATTTACCCCTTCCTTCACCTCATCAATCCGGAGCCTTCCTGGATTTTGGTTATAAAACTCATCAGTTGGGATAAATTCAAAAAAAATGCCTGAATTCAAAAGCAACAGCAGCCCTTCCTCACCCTGTTTATCCTGAAAAGCGATAAACCCCTCTGAAGCCGGAAAGGTTTCGATAGAATGGACTGTTTTGCCGATAGAATCGAACAATTTGTTGCGGTAAGGTGCGAAATTGACACCTCCGTAAACAAACATCGAAAAATCCGGGAACACATCCATTATTTTTTTACCGGTCCTTTCAATGATCCTGTCAAAATACATCTGCACCCATGGTGGAATACCGGAGATGAGCGTCATCTGTTCGGACAATGTCTCATCAATGATCCTTTCCAGTTTTTCCTCCCAGTCCTCGATACAGTTCGTCGGATAAGAAGGCATCTGGTTTGTCCGCAAATAGCCGGGCACATGGTGATTTACAATACCTGAAAGACGACCGGTCTTGATCCCACCCGTATCTTCAAGGACGGGACTGCCGGAAAGGAATATCAGTTTGCCATCAAGAAATGATGCTTTACCAGTCTCATATATGTAACTTAACAGGGCATCCCGCGCACCATTGATATGATTTGGAATAGAATCCCTGGTTACCGGTATATATTTCGTGCCGCTGGTAGTACCGGAAGTCTTGGCAAAATATTCTGGTTTACCCGGCCAAAGCACATCTGATTCTCCTCCAATGATCCTTTTAACGTAACCCGACAAACCCTCATAATCTCTTACAGGCACCCTTGCCTTGAAGGCTTCATAGTTCCTGATTGAAGCAAAATCATGATCCCTGCCAAAAGTAGTCCGGCCGGCTGTGCGGATCAGTCGTTGAAATTGCTTTTCCTGCGTTTGTACAGGATCATCGGCCCATTTCTTCTGCCTGGACACAACATAAGAAGCAATCGGTTTACTCAAAAAGGACCTGACACCCATGACATGCAAAGCTAATCAATAACCGACATACTGTCGTTATAATGTTATATTTTACCCGTTGATCAATAAATGCATAATATTTGCTTGACGAAATAAAAAAAGCGGAGTAATGAAAAAGACCATCATCATTTATATTGTATCGGGTTACCTGGCCGGACTGATGGGTGCTGCCAGCTATTTTTATTTATTTAACGGCAGCGATACATCCGGGGCCTATCAGGAAGAAAGAACAAGCCCTTCCTTTACTGTTAATAGAAACGGGGAATCGTCCGGGAGTGAGTCACTAGCCCATTACAACTCCCGGTCCCCGGTTTTCGAGAATATTGAAACCATGAATGAGGCCTTTGCCGATGCGGCCCGTTCGAGCACACCAAGTGTTGTCTACATCAAGACCTTAACAGAACGACAATACAGTAATACATGGTATGAATGGTTTTTTGGTGACCGTTTAAGCCAGTCGTTCATCAGCACAGGGTCGGGCGTTATCTATTCATCCGATGGATACATCGTCACTAATAATCATGTCATCGATAATGCAGATATTGTTGAGGTGATCCACAATAAAAGAACCTATACAGCCCGTGTGGTCGGCACGGATCCTTCCACTGACCTGGCGGTGCTCAAGGTGGATACGGAGGGTCTGCCCAACATCATGCTCGGCAGTGCACGCGATCTGGAGGTAGGTGAATGGGTATTGGCAGTAGGTAACCCCTTTAACCTGAATTCGACAGTCACTGCCGGCATTGTCAGTGCAAAAGGAAGGCAAATCAATATTTTAAAAAGCAACTTTCCGATAGAATCCTTTATCCAGACCGATGCGGCTATTAATCCAGGCAACAGTGGCGGAGCGTTGGTAAACGCCAGGGGCGAACTGGTGGGGATCAATACAGCCATCCTTTCCAGGACCGGTTCTTATGCGGGATATGGATTTGCTGTCCCGGTGGATATCGTTTCAAAGATCGTGGGAGATCTGATCAATTACGGAGAAGTTCAAAAGTCGTATTTTGGAGCCGAGATGACTGATATCGATGAAGAAATAGGGGAAGAAAGAAACCTGGAAAACTGGGATGGTGTTGTGATCCTCAACATCCAGGATCAGGGTGCCGCCGACAAAGCGGGACTAAAAGAAGGAGATATTATAACCAACATTGATGATGATATAATCAGCACCAAAGGAGATTTTGAGGAGATCATCAGTTACCATTCTCCCGGTGATGTTATCGAGGTGACTTATAAAAGGAATGGTAAAACACAGAATACAAGGGTGACCCTTACCAATGCCCATGGAACGACCTCTATACTGAAAAGGGATATATATACTTCCCGCCGGCTGGGGGCTGATTTTGAAGCTGTTCCAAAGGTAGAAAGGGAATTATTGGGTATCCCTCACGGAGTCAGGATCTCTGAAATACAGAGCGGATTTATTAAGCGATTGAATATTGAGGAGGACTTTATCGTAACGTATATTAATAAAATACCCATTAAAGATCCTGAAGAGTTGGTTGATATATTAATGAAGATCCGGGGAAGAGTATATATTGAAGGGATTAATAAGGAAGGCGTTAAGGGGTATTACTCTTATTTCTTCTAAACGGATTTCATTTTCAGCTTTTTCCTGAGTTCGTCAACGGAGCCCCTGAAACGGTTATCAACGTCATACATATCATTTACCGTTTGAACGGCGTGAATAACCGTGCTATGATCCCTGCCACCAAAATGATAACCAATAGATTTCAAAGAATGATTGGTATATTCTTTGGCAAAATACATGGCTAGTTGCCTGGCGATAACAACCTCCTTCTTCCGTGTCTTATCCTTTAAATCTTCAATTTTTAAATGAAAATATTCTGCAACCGTTTTTTGAATGTAATCGATGCTTACCTCTGTATCGATATCGTGCACGATAGTCTTTAATATCTGCTTGGCCAGTTCCAGGTCTATGTCCCTTTTCATCAGTGAGGCATGAGCAATGATCGATATTAGTACGCCCTCGAGTTCCCTGATATTAGTATCGACACTGTAGGCCAGGTATTCAAGAACATTTTCAGGAATATGAATACCATCCGCCTGCATCTTTTTTTGAATGATGGCAATTCTGGTTTCAAAATCCGGCTGTTGCAAATCGGCTGTCAAGCCCCATTTAAAGCGGGATAACAGACGCTCTTCCAGTCCTTTAAGGTCTTTGGGGGGACTGTCGCTGGTCATGATTATCTGCTTGCCAAGCTGATGCAGATGATTAAAAATATGGAAGAATATTTCCTGGGTCTTTTCCCGGCCTGACAGGAATTGTACATCATCCAGGATCAGAATATCGATTTTATTGTAGAAATTCTGAAACTCCTGAATCTTATTGATCTTTACTGATTCAATAAACTGCTGTGTGAACTTTTCAGCAGGCACATAAATTACGATCTTATCCGATATATTCTGCAATATTTCATTACCGATCGCCTGGGCAAGGTGCGTTTTCCCCAGCCCAACACCTCCATAAACCATCAGGGGGTTAAAAGAGGTGATCCCGGGACGCTCTGCCACAGCAAATCCTGCCGACCTGGCCAAACGGTTGCAATCCCCTTCAATGAATGAGTCGAAGGTATAGTTGGGGTTAAGCTGAAAATCATATTTAAAGATATCCCTGATATTATTATCGTCCTGTTCGGATCTCTTCCGGTCAGCCCATCTTTTATCCGGCCTTTGAGAGGTGGGAAGGTTAATAGTATAAGGCTTGGTCTGACTGTTTCCCTTATCAATGACGATTGAATATTCAAGTTTACCTTCAGGCCCAAGATGTTTGAGAATAACCTGTCTAAGGGTATGTACATAATGTTCTTCGAGCCATTCATAGAAAAACTGGCTTGGTACCTGTATGGTTAATATCCGTTCATCAAGTTTAATTGGAACAATTGGATCGAACCAGGTATTGTAAGCCTGATCACCTACTTCATCCCTGATGCTTCGGAGACAACTATCCCATACTTGCTGATGATCCAATGCCATTAATTCATTATATTTTCTTTGATTAAAAACCCTTATGCCCCGGAAAAAGGATGACAAATCTCACAAAAAAAACCATAAGAAAAAAATATGATCCCTATAGAAACCCGAATCTTCTTATAAAATATAATTTTAATAAAATTTTCGCCTAAATTGCAATTTTACGGGGAATAAAAAAGATGATTTATATCATAAGTAGTTTTGACTCCGGTCATTCTTGACCAGGGGTTTTGATAAGTAATTTTGTATTAATAAAAAATGCCATTTCAGTAGTGATAGAGTAGTGATTTTTCAAATAAACAATCCTGAAACTGCTGGAGTTATATACTTAAGGCAAATCCTAAAGATCACATACTATGAGCAAGTCAAAAAAACCTGACCTTTTGTTTTCGGATTTTCCTCCTGTCACCAAAGAGGCATGGATTAAGAAAGCCATATCTGATCTGAAGGGAGCTGATTTTGATAAAAAGCTGGGTTGGGTTACGCCCGAAGGATTTAAGGTTGACCCTTTCTATACCCGGGAAGATATTGATAAACTGGATTACCTGGATGGTTTTCAACAATTATTATGGAGCAATAAAGAATCTGATGTATCGCCCCGGCACTGGCTTACGATAGAAAAGATCCTGATCACCCATGAGTCTGCAGCAGCGAAAACTGCTCATGCAGCATTGCATTCCGGAGCCGATGGCATCATCTTTCAGATTCCTAAACACAAGGATATTGATTTAAATAAATTAATGGATGCTGTCAGACCTGATATCAATCCTGTAAGGTTTTCTTCGTCCCTACCGGAATTGGAACTGGTAAATACCTATTTAACACATATTCAACAAGATGCTGATCTAAATCCGGAAGCCATTGAAGGCGGACTTGATTTCGATATTATAAAAAGCCTTTCACTCACCGGCACCCTCGACGATAAGCATTTCGGGGCTCTTACTGAAATTATCAGAAACACTACTGAATTACCAGGTTTTAAATCCTTAACCGTTAACGGGGGTTATCTTTTAAACGCCGGAGCTACCGCCGTACAGGAAATGGCTTATACCCTCAGCATAATTACGGATTATATCGACCGGCTTACTGCTCATGGACTGCCTCCTGAAGAAGTGATTAGCAACCTGGAGGTTTCTCTTTCCGTCGGAACCAATTATTTTATGGAGATAGCCAAGGTCAGGTCATTTCGCTTACTGCTGTTTGAAGTACTAAAAATGTATAATATCCATGACCTGAGCCCTGCTGATATCCATATCCATTGTGAGTCATCCTTATGGACAAAAACCATTTACGATCCCTATGTTAATATGCTCAGGAACACGACTGAGGCAATGTCAGCGATCATTGGCGGTTGTAACTCTATCACTATTCAGCCCTTTGATGAGGTGTTCTCACCTCCTGGTGAATTTTCCAGGAGGATATCGAGAAATATCCTGAATATCCTAAAGGAAGAATCGTATTTCGATAAAGTGAGTGATCCGGCTTCCGGATCTTATTACATCGAATCACTGTCGGACAGACTGATTGATCATGCGCTGCCATTATTCCATGAAACGGAAAAGAACGGAGGTTATATCAGGCAGTTCCGGGATGGAATAATACGTAAAAAGATCCATGAAGCCAGAAACAATAAATTTGATCTTATTGCAAAAAGAAAAAAGATTTTTGTGGGAACGAATCAATATCCTAATCCTGAAGAAAAGATCCGACCTGAAGAGCTCTCACCACAATGCTCTGCACTTGAGACCGATGATAACATCCTCACTGAAACCCGTGGAGGCTATCATTTTGAAAAGCTCAGGAAAGATACTGATCTTTTTGCTCAACGGCATGGGGAAGACAAACGTCCTTCGGTATTCCTATCCCTGATAGGTGATAATAAGATTATGCGAAAAGCCAGGGCTTCCTTTGCCTGGGGTTTCTTTGGATGCGCCGGATTCAAAATCACAGAGAGCAACCCTTCAGAAAGTCTGTTCAAAGCTGTTGATAAAGCGATCCGCAGCAAAGCCGATATTGTTGTCATGTGTGGCGCTGATGAAGACTATGTTGAACTTGGCATTGATTATGCAAAAGCCTTTAAAGGGAATTCCAAAGGCCTGCTTGTCATAGCCGGCAATCCGGAAGAGAATAAGGAAGCATTGCATGCAGCCGGTATTGATGACCGGATACATATCAGGACCAATATCATTGAATCACTTTCCAATTTCCAGAAAAGACTTAACGTCGTATAAAAAGCTATGAAACCTCATTTTACAAAGCTTACTCTCGATGCTATCAAACGATCTTATAATAATTATGTATCCTCTGCTTCCGTTCCTGAAGGCTGGCATACACCGGAAAAGATAGAGGTCCGGGCCAGTTACTCAAAAAGAGACATAGAACAAGCAGAACAACTCTCTTTCGCAGCCGGTATCCCTCCTTTCCTCCGGGGACCCTATTCCACGATGTATGTTACACGGCCCTGGACGGTAAGACAGTATGCCGGGTTTTCTACTGCTGAGGATTCTAATGCTTTTTACCGCAGAAACCTGGCCGCCGGACAGAAAGGCTTGTCAATCGCTTTTGACCTGGCTACTCACCGGGGCTATGATTCGGATCATCCCCGGGTGGTTGGGGATGTGGGCAAAGCCGGTGTAGCCATCGATTCCATCTTGGATATGAAGATACTTTTTAATGAGATCCCTCTCGATCAGATGTCTGTCTCAATGACTATGAACGGCGCTGTGATCCCTGTCATGGCCTTCTATATCCTTGCGGCCGAAGAGCAGGGTGTTCCTCCTGAAAAACTGACCGGAACCATTCAAAATGATATCCTGAAGGAATTCATGGTACGGAATACCTATATCTATCCTCCGGTACCTTCCATGAAGATCATCGCCGATATTTTTGAATACACCTCCCGGAAGATGCCAAAGTTTAATTCTATCAGTATCAGCGGATATCATATGCAGGAGGCAGGGGCCACCGCCGATATTGAATTGGCATACACGCTGGCTGACGGACTTGAATATTTGCGAACCGGGATTAAAGCCGGTATTCCTATTGATAAATTTGCACCGCGGCTATCCTTTTTCTGGGCAATAGGAATGAATCATTTTATGGAAATCGCCAAACTAAGGGCCGGAAGGCTGTTGTGGTCAAAGATTGTGCGCCAATTTAACCCGGAAAACCCCAAATCCATGTCACTCAGAACTCATAGTCAGACCTCCGGCTGGAGTCTTACGGAACAGGATCCCTTTAATAATGTAGCCAGAACCTGCATTGAAGCCATGTCGGCAGCCCTGGGACATACGCAATCATTACATACCAATGCCCTGGATGAAGCCATCGCGCTGCCGACAGATTTTTCTGCCAGGATAGCGAGAAACACACAGTTATTTATTCAGGATGAGACAGAGATCTGCCGGTCTGTTGATCCATGGGCAGGGTCCTATTATGTCGAATATCTTACGGCTGAACTTGTTCGCAGAGCATGGAAACATATTCAGGAGATAGAAGGACTGGGTGGTATGGCCAAAGCTATAGAAACCGGTATTCCCAAAATGCGTATAGAGGAGGCTGCCGCCAGGAAACAGGCGAGGATAGATTCGGGAAAGGATGCTATAGTAGGCGTTAATAAATACCGGACTGATGATCAGTTTGATCTTGAATTACTTGAAATCGATAATACCTCAGTAAGGGAAGCACAAATCAGACGGCTCAATACCCTAAGAGAGGAGAGAAATGAATCCGATACACAAAGGGCACTGGAAGCACTTACCCGCTGTGCTGAAACCGAAAATGGTAATCTGCTGGATTTGGCGGTCGATGCTGCCAGAAAAAGAGCCTCATTGGGTGAAATATCTGATGCAATGGAAAAAGTTTTCGGAAGGCATAAAGCCACAATTAAGTCAATATCCGGCATTTATTCTGCTGAAGCCTCGGATAATGAAGTATTTATGGAAGCTAAGGAATTAACTGATAAGTTTGCCGAGCTGGAAGGCAGAAGACCCAGGATCATGGTAGCGAAAATGGGCCAGGACGGCCATGACAGGGGGGCCAAGGTGATTTCTACAAGTTTTGCCGACCTGGGCTTCGATGTGGATATCGGACCGTTATTTCAGACCCCTTCAGAAGTAGCCCGTCAAGCTGCAGAAAATGATGTTGATATCGTCGGGGCCTCAAGCCTTGCCGCAGGCCATAAAACACTGGTGCCGCAATTGATAGAGGAATTGAAAAAAATTGGCCGCGAAGATATAATGGTTGTAGCAGGAGGCGTTATCCCTTCAAAAGATTATGACTTCCTTTATAAAGCGGGCGTAACTGGCATATTTGGCCCCGGAACTGTTGTGGCTAATGCAGCCAGAAAGATTCTTTATAAATTACTTGGACTTGAAAAAGAATAAATTGCATTAAAAAAATATAAAATTTAATGGAAGCCCTTTTAATAAGGGCTTTTTTTTCTTATTTTAGGTGAAAAAAACCATGAAGCGACTACTCAAAGCAGGCCTCCTTCTCTTCGTTATCCTTTGGGCAAATACCAGCTATTCTCAGAATTTTGAGAAATTTCTTCAAAAAGTAGATAAACAATATGATAAGGGTAATTATTCGAAGGCAATAAAAAAGAATGAAAAATTCAAAAAGAAGGTCCAGAAAAAATTATCCCTTGATCATCCCTACATGGCCGATTATTTTATTAATAAGGCCAAAATAAGCCTTGCTGCCGGAGAACTGGCAACCTTCAACAGTGATATTATTTCTGCGATAATGATCAGCGATCAAAACAATGGGCGTAATTCCGTCAGGCACGCGATCAATTTATCCAAAGCTGCTGAATTATATATCCAATATGGACATTTTGTGAAGGCCATGGAATCTATCCGGATAGCAGAGGATATTCTGTGGCAAAATGAAGCCTATCAGGGAAGGTTTAAAATTTATAATCAGTATTTGAAATTCAGGATTTTGATCAATCAGGGATTTAATAACGATGCACTGGCTTTTGCTGATAGTCTTCACCAGCCCATGCTTGATAATATGGTGACTACCGATCAGGTGTACAATCCGCAGACCAATACTTTTGAAACGGGCGAACTTCCGGATCATGAAATTGAAAAAAGGAAGGCTGATTATGCCCGTTTGCTGATTTTAATTGCGGCCACATACGGAAATCAAGGTGATTTCATCAGCGCTGATTCAGCTTTTACTGTAGCGGACAAATATGTAACCAAACAATACGGAAGGAATGATCCCATCTATATTGATTACCAGACCGAACGGGGTAAATATGAATTAATACAGGGAGATCTCAAAGAAAGCAGAAGATACCTGCAATATGCATACAGAAATGCAAAAAATAAATATAAATCAACGCATTACTTAATTTTTGAATCCCAGAAAAACCTGATCGATAATTATTTGCGCTCGGAAAAAGACTCAAGAGCCGTTAATGAAATACGTTCTTTCTATTCCAATATCAGAAGTAACCACAGTGAATCCAGTTATTATCAGATTATCGGAGATCTGGTCAACCTGAGAAGGGATATCGGAACCCTTCAGATGAAAACGATTTATGAAACCGCGATGAAATTCCTTAATAACAGTTATTTGCCGGAATATCATAGCAGCAGAGTTGACGTATATCAGTTTCTCTACTCCTTAACGGCCCTTCAAAATGATTATGAGAAAGCAGGGAATTACCTCAATGAGATCGTAAAAATACGAAAAGAGCTTTATGGTGAAGAAGCACCCTATTATCACTTTGCCCTGCTGGATTTCGGCAACTACCTGATCAGGTATACCAACGATGTCGACAGTGCCTATAATATTTATAAAAACAGCTATGAAGGTGTTATTAAAGAAAACCTCTCTGATACTTATCTGGGCCTGGCAGATATTATGCGCTTTTCTTCCATGGTCCATAAAGAAAAGGATAGGATCAAAGAAGCCGTCGAGGCTGCTGAGCTATCGGTCAATACCATTGAAAGAAGATATGGAAATGAATCAAGAGAATATGGCATCGCACGGACCTCCCAGGTTTATATCGATATAGCCAACTCTGATTTTAAGACAGCAAGGAAACATATCGATCAGGCACTGGATATACTGAAAAGAGAAAGAGCTGCTGACCAGATCGCTTTCTATACCCGGGCCCTGGATACTGAGGCCAAATTATTCAATGTACTTGGATATTATGATGATGCCATCAAGTCAATCCGGCGTTCGAACCGCTTGCTGAAACGTGCCACTATCAATGCATTTGAAGATTTTGAATCCCAGGTAACGCTTGCTGAAGTTAATTTAAACCTGGGTTTATATAAATCAACTGACAAACTCCTGCGTGAGACCATCAGTTCCCGGCAAAGACTATATGGTGAAAATACACGGTTTAATATCGAGCCGTTACTCAAATTAGGCGATTTGAATATAATTCAGGGTGAATATGCTGAAGCGGAGAAATTAATCAGTGAAGCCCAGAAGATCAGTGAAGATGTTTATGGCCGAAACTCATCCTATTTTGCCCAGGGTTTGATTATGAGAGCCAAATTAAACCAGGCCATCGGCGATAATGACCAGGCTGAAAGGCTGATCTCGCAAGCCCTCGGTCTTCACAGGGATATTTATGGTGATGAAAGTTTGGAAGTAGCTAATTCGCTATCCTTGCTGGGGCTAATCAATTATTACCAGGGAAAGGACATTGAAAAAATAGAACAGTATTTTCTGGAAGCAGAGGGTATAATCATCAAATTGCTGGGTAGTGAAAACCCTACCTATGCGGAAAATTTGAAAAATCTTGGAACTATATACCTGGCCAAGGAGGATTATACCCGGGCATTGACCTTGCTCGAACATTCGAAAAGGATCTGGGAAGCCAATGCCGGCAAAAGGAACAACATCAATACCGCCGATATTGACATGCTGATCGGTGATCTGCATTTTATGAAGTATGACTATAAAAATGCCGAAAAATACTATAAGGATGCACAAAAGCTCTTTAAGCGGTTTTTTTCTGATTCACATCCCAAATATGTAAAAACCCTTTCCAAACTCAGCAAAGTCAGCTTTATGACCAACGACGAAAAAGGGATGAAAAAAAATCTTGATGAGGCCCTGGAAAACTATGAAATATTCATCAGGGAATATTTTACCTCACTATCCGAAAGAGAAAAGTCAAAATTCTGGAATTCCATCAAGTCCGATTTTGAATATTTCAACACCGTTGCATTGAAACTACAGCACCGGTATCCTGAAATGATCGAAAAAATGTATGATAATGCACTTCTTACCAAGGCTTTGCTGTTAAATTCATCAATCAAAATCCGTGAAAGGATCCTTAATTCAACCGATGAGGAATTAAAAGTCCTCTATAGCAACTGGATGGATAAAAAGGAATTGATGACCAATGCCTTATCGATGAGTGAAGAGGAATTGACAGAGGCAGAACTGAATCCTGTTTCGTTAAAGGAAGAAATTGAAAATCTGGAACGGGAATTAAGTGAAAAATCCGAAGAATTCAGTCAGACCTTCGAAAATAAACCCGTTACATGGGAAAACGTGAAACAGGCGTTAGACCCCCATGAGGTTGCCGTTGAACTTATCCGCTTCAGGGTGTTTGACCATGTCTTTACTGATTCGGTTTTATATGCAGCTTTATATGTCGACAATGAAGATAAAGAATCTAAACCGGGTTTCTTCCTTTTTAATGATGGAGAAGAGATGGAGAGTAAATATTTCTTCGGATATAGAAACAGTATCCGGTTTAAAATCAGGGATGAATTATCCTATCACAGGTACTGGAAGCCTTTTGAAGATCAGTTCGGATTGACCAAAACAATTTATATCTCACCGGATGGCGTGTTTAACCAGATCAACCTCGAGGCGATCCCTACACCCGATGGAAAATATGTTCTGGATAACTCTAATATTATCCTGGTGAATAATACCAAGGATATTTATTTCCGCCAGGTTCGTTCACGCATCGTGCAGGAAGAAAAACTGGCAACGCTGGTAGGTAATCCTAAATTCTATGCTTCAGCCGAAAAGAAACCGGCAACAAGTACCACGATGCGGGGTTCTGTAATCAATGACCTGCCCGGAACCGAAAAAGAAGTTACGGAATTATCCAAATTATTAAACAACCAAGGCTGGCTGATCAATGATTTCATGGATGAAGAAGCCACGGAGAACAATCTTAAAAACATCGAAGATCCGAAATTATTTCACATTGCCACGCATGGCTTTTTTACCTCTGACAAAGCCATAAAAACTGAACTTGAAGGCGTTTCCCTGAGTCAGTATGAAGCTTTTGAAAATCCATTGCTGAGGACCGGCCTTATGCTCAAGGGGGCTGGTGATCTTCTGGGAGCCACCTCCTTTAACTATAATATCGAAAGCGGCATATTAACAGCTTATGAGGCTATGAACCTCCAGCTTGATAAAACAGAACTGGTCGTACTAAGTGCCTGCGAAACAGGCCTTGGCGATATTGAGATTGGCGAGGGCGTTTATGGTCTGCAACGCGCTTTCCTTGTTGCGGGTGCGGAAAGCATCATCATGAGCCTGTTTAAAGTATCTGATGAGGCAACCCAGAAGTTGATGGTTATATTTTACGAAAAGTGGATTGCCTCCGGTGATAAAAGGCAGGCCTTTATTGAAGCTAAAAAGGAAATCAGAACCGAATATGGAGATCCGTTATACTGGGGCTCCTTCGTCATGATCGGGCTGGACTATTGATCCTCACCCGGTCGATAAGTCAGCCTTAACCCGAAAAATTCAAATATTTTTCCTGCCTTTAGGGCCGATTAAGTGCCCCGATAAAAATGGGGGCGCTCATGAGGGGTTAACCCCGTTGCGCAACTACTTGATAATAAGTATTTTAAATTATAAAGACGGTTTATTTTGAGAATAGTTTATGAATAATCGGGGTTAATTTTTCGTGCGTAATTTAATGATCCGGAAAAAATTCATGCGTCTATTTGCCGTGCGAAAGAGAAAATAATAAACCCCTGAATCCTGTTAAACAAGTTTCAGGGGTTCTTATATGTCAGCAAAATAAAATACCCTATCCTTATAAATATTCTTTACCCATACCTGTTAATTGCCAAGTCCGTTCCTGACCAGGAACTGCTCATAGGCATTCTTGAAATCATCAACCCCAGGTGCCATCTCAATGGCATATTCATAATTGGTCAGAGCATCGATCATCAGGTTATTATCTTCAAAAAAAGCAGCGTAGATCAATTTATCCAAGGCAGAATCATCACCTACTTCCAGTTTTAATGCCTGATAAGATTCTTCAAGCTTTTTCTTTTCATCAGCAGAAAGTTTTTTAATCCCATACTCAGCCGATTGCACATTTTCATCATCCGCTAATTTAACACTGAAGATCACCAGTTTTTCACCCGCCAGTTTCGGGTCTTCAAAATCAATCATGATGGAGGGTTTTGAAGTCCGGGACTCCATGATCACTTCATCAAACATATTTTTCAAAATAACCTTGTAGTTATGCTGCCCTTCAACCTCAGACCATCTTACGAAAGCCTCTTCATTAAATAACTCTACTGAACTAGGCATCAACACCTTCAGGGAAGCATCGTCAGTGGCACGTTCTACAGCTCCCGTGACGCTCATGCGATGGCCACTCCCTTCTCCGGCCTGCATCTTGCTAAGAACGAAATCAGCATATTTGCCAGCAACTGATGTCCCGGCAGTATTGATGGTTTTCAGAAGGTCTTCAGTAGTATACTCACCGGCTTCCTTTAACTCTACCGTCCGGCCAGTGGAATGATATAAACCAACATAGGAGTCTGACCCTACTTTTATTTTATCCTCTGACTGGATCGTAGAGCCGGTTTTTAACGGTTCCCAGCTAGAATCCTTGTTGATCGAGTTTTCCCCTTTATTGGCGAGAACTCTGAATACGAAATCCTGGGCTGAGGCCAGGCTGAATGACATCGCTAATGTTACGATCAGGGTAATTAATTTAGCTTTCATGATCACAAATGTTTAGTTATCAAATTTAAAATTCCTTATTCACTCTGAATAATTGTGCTCTTCCTTCTTTTGAGAAGGAATTCACTATAACACCATAAAAGACTTCCAGACCATCCCCGGCAAGCGCTATGCCGGCAATGCCTAAAGTGAGATTTAATTTAAGACTGAACCAATGAAAGACCATTATGATCAGAAAAAGAATGACCATAATTTCAACTAACTGGATCACTTTTGTGGCCCCATCATACCATTTGGGTACCCGTCTGTAAATTAGTGTAAAGAATATAATATTTCCAAATACCAGAATCACACCAATCAAGGCCTCAAGCCATATGGGCAACTTATTAATATAATCTTCTTTAATGTTCATTGATGCAATATTCGCATGAATAACCGCGCCGAACATATCAGGATTAGCTTTCCCGGCATAATCACTATTCATCGGTGTGTAAAATTTATCATCCCATGAGGTATCGCGGAAATCAGAGCCCAGATAGCCCATGATCACAATATTACCTTCAATTACACTCGGATCGAAATCCTCCATTATCACTTGCTCCCAGTCAAGGGCAAAAAATTTACCCCCAAATTCAGAATGCTGATAAGGATTGATGATATTCCCCCTGTAATTGATGATTTCAGAATCATGTATACGGCTGATAAAACGTTTGGCATTATCAGGGGCATAGATACTCGCTAATTTTACTCCAAAAGCCAGTTCCCTTTGTGCCTTATCCCCTTTAACATCCTTATAAGGAACAAATGAGCGGGTGACTTTGAACTGCTCCTGGCTGGAAGCGTCATTATCCGTTAAAAGGTTGGCAAAGGCATGTCCCATGGCATGATCACTGAATATCGGATGTGAAATACGCAGGGAATCAAAAGTATTAATAGAATCATTGAAATTAATCAGCTTACTTACCAACACAACATTACCTGCATTTTTTATAGCGTCACTAAGCACCAGATCGCCCAGCGTATCCTCTTTCAGGGAATAAAAAAAAGCATCAATCCCAATAACTTTCGGATTATACCTGGCGATTGTATTGATCTCAAGGCCAATTTCTCCCCTGGATAAATGCCCGATATTCACAAGGATAACATTAGGATCCACTTTAGGCTCTTCCCTGAGCTGCGAAAAGACCACATCCGTAAACTCCATATCCGATAATGCATCACCGATCGGATCAAAAAGATCAAAGATCCCTAATGCGGATACATTATATATCAACCAGATCAGGAAAAAAATAAAAAATGTACCCAGAAAGGAATCACGCCATAGCCACTTTTTCATTCTTATCGCGTTGTATTAAAATAATGCAGTTTTTTATTTGAAAAATAAAATTAATAAATATTCTCTACAATTTATAATTTTTTCATTAAAATTCATTAACTGATTTAACAAAGAGAGGGCTTAATGAGTATTTTTGATTGTCATGACCTATAAGCGAAGAAAAAGGCTTCCGGTACAGGATTATATTGATGGTATTCTAACGGGTGACAGGATCCTGTTAAGCAAGGCTATCACGCTGGTAGAAAGCCGGTTGCCTGAGGACAATGCCCTGGCCGAAGAAGTCCTGGCCGGCATTATTCCACATACCGGCAGATCTTTACGGATAGGCATCAGTGGCGTTCCGGGTGTCGGCAAGAGCACATTTATAGAGTCGTTTGGAAAATATATTACCAGGCAGAACAAAAAACTTGCGGTATTAACGGTTGATCCCAGTAGTCAGCGATCAAAAGGAGCTATCCTGGGAGACAAAACCCGTATGGAGTCCTTATCGGTCGATCCGCTCGCCTACATACGACCTTCTGCTTCCGGGAACGCCCTCGGCGGCGTTGCCCAAAAAACCAGGGAATGCATGTTTTTATGTGAAGCTGCCGGTTTTGAGATCGTATTTATTGAAACGGTAGGTGTTGGCCAGTCTGAAACAGCAGTCAGTGAAATGGTCGACTTCTTTTTGTTGCTAATGCTTGCCGGCGCCGGAGATGAGTTACAGGGCATTAAAAAAGGGATCATGGAGATGGCGGATTCCATCGTAATCACGAAAGCCGACGGAGAAAACAAAGATAATGCAGAACGAGCAAAGGCGGAATACCGGAACGCCCTGCATCTTTTTCCCCCAACTCATCCAAGCTGGTACCCGAGGGTAACCACCTGCTCAGCTATGACCAATGAAGGAATTGGAGATATATGGAATATAATCCTGGAACATGAGCAAATGTTAAAAGAAAATGGCTTTTTTAACAAGCGAAGGAAGGATCAGAATGTTTCCTGGATGCATCATATGATCAAAGAGATATTAAACAGCCGTTTTTATCATCATCCTGCGATCAAATCGCTTCTTAAGGAAAAAGAAAACCAGGTTGCCGCTGATCAACTCCCTGCGATAACCGCTGCCAGGGAATTGATGCAGGTTTACGATAAAACGTAACATAGCAGGTAATTTACCAATTATGGCGGCAGTAAAATAAGTTAAGGACCCGGAAAACCTGTCAATCTGTCATTAAATATTCCATGAACACCAGTTGGCACAACCCTTGATGCATACATTTTGAATTAAATTGAAACTAAAAAATAAAGGTAAATATAATGGGAAAAATAATTGGCATAGACTTAGGTACTACTAATTCATGTGTTGCCGTTATGGAAGGTAATGAACCGGTAGTTATTCCCAACAGTGAAGGAAGAAGAACTACCCCATCGATCGTTGCGTTCCTTGAAGATGGCAAAGGAGAAAGAAAAGCGGGTGATCCTGCCAAGAGGCAGGCTATTACAAACCCGACAAACACCATATCATCGGTAAAAAGATTCATGGGCAAGAAATATTCAGAAGTTTCTGCGGAAAGGAAGAATGTTTCCTATACCCTTGAAAAAGGAAATAATGATACGGTCAGGATCAGGATAGGCGACCGTCAGTATACGCCTCAGGAAATTTCAGCCATGGTCCTTCAGAAGATGAAAAGCACGGCTGAGGATTATCTGGGCACCACGGTTACGGAGGCAGTGATCACCGTTCCTGCATATTTTAACGATTCAGAACGTCAGGCCACCAAGGAGGCAGGTCAGATCGCCGGACTCGATGTAAAGCGGATCATCAATGAGCCGACCGCCGCATCTCTTGCTTATGGTTTGGATAAAAAAAATAAAGATGTCAGGATAGCAGTTTTCGACCTGGGTGGTGGAACATTTGACATATCCATCCTCGAGTTGGGTGACGGTGTCTTTGAAGTAAAATCAACCAATGGTGATGTACACCTGGGCGGTGACGACTTTGACTCAGCGATCATTGACTGGCTGGCAGAAGAATTCAAGAAGGACGAGGGCATTGATCTCAGAAAAGACCCAATGGCTTTACAGCGCTTGAAAGAAGCGGCTGAAAAAGCTAAAATCGAGCTTTCCAGTTCCACTAGCACTGAGATCAACCTGCCATATATCATGCCTGTGGATGGCATTCCCAAGCACCTGGTCAGATCGATGTCAAGATCTAAATTTGAACAGTTGACAGATCACCTGGTCCAGCGGACCGTCGGACCATGCAAAAAAGCGATGGCGGATGCCAGTTTATCCAAATCCGATATTGATGAAGTTATACTGGTCGGTGGTTCCACGCGGATACCCAAGATCCAGCAGGTTGTAGAGGAATTCTTCGGCAAAAAACCATCCAAGGGTGTTAACCCTGATGAGGTTGTCGCCATTGGGGCTGCGATCCAGGGCGGTGTTCTTACGGGTGAAGTTAAAGATGTCCTTCTTCTCGACGTAACACCTCTCTCACTGGGTATTGAAACACTGGGTGGTGTATTCACCAAGCTCATTGAATCCAATACCACTATCCCGACCAAAAAATCCGAAGTGTTTTCCACTGCTGCTGATAACCAGCCTTCGGTGGAGATCCATGTGTTGCAAGGTGAAAGGCCTATGGCCAAGGACAACCGGACGATCGGGAGATTCCATCTCGACGGCATACCGCCGGCTCCAAGAGGCGTACCTCAAATAGAAGTAGCCTTTGATATCGATGCGAACGGTATCCTGCACGTATCCGCCAAGGATAAGGGAACAGGTAAGGAGCAGAAGATCCGTATTGAAGCTTCTTCAGGTCTCACAGAAGATGAGATCGGCAAAATGAAAGATGAAGCCAAAGCCAATGCGGAATCCGATAAGCAGGAAAGAGAGAAAATAGACAAAATCAACGCTGCTGATTCACTGATCTTTCAGACAGAAAAACAGCTCAAGGAATATGGTGATAAGCTTTCCGATGGTAACAAAACAGCCATTAACTCAGCTCTTGAAAAGCTGAAGGAAGCGCATAAATCACAGGATGCTTCCGCGATAGAAAATGCTATGAATGAAGTGAATGCGGCATGGCAGAACGCCTCGCAGGAAATCTATGCTGCTTCGGGAGCTGAAAACGCCGGCGCAGCCGGAGGTTCACAGACCGAACCTGAAGGAACAGCCGGATCTTCTGAAGGTGGTGATGTTTCAGATGTGGAGTATGAAGAAGTTGATGAGAATAAGAAAAAATAAATCCTAATAATTCTCTTAGCCTGGACTAACCATAAACTTTCATTATACGACATAATTTTAAGACAGAATAGTTGATATTCAATGAAATACATCACCAGGTTAACCCCGATGAGCACTCCGATTTTATCGGGGTGCTCATCGAAATTCGTGAATTTTTCAGGTTATAAAAAGGCCGCTTTTAGATGAAGGGTGGCCTTTTTTATTTTTTGTATAAAATGCCAAAAAGATCCAGCGCTTCTTCCGGCTCATCGGTGATAAGATAATCGTCGTGTTTTATAGACATCACCAGTTCATCGGCACTGCTTTTCAGTTTATTACGATTAAGCCTGTTCATCACCTCATAAGGGAACTTAAGCATAAAGGCCGGAAGCTTGTGCTGCAGATCCAAAAAATCAAACCGCATGATCTCTTCCACAGACTTTCTGTTATTTTCATAATAGGCCATCACCTTTTCGTTACCGGCAATCCCCTTCATCTGTACCTTATCAAAAATGCCTTCCGTGAGGCTTATCAGTTCTCCTGCCTGGTATTCCCTGATATGCCAGGGGTTCCTGCTCAGCGTCTTGCGTATATTGGGGGTCGTGATATAGGCTTTTCCCCCCGGCCTTAGTATCCTGTATACTTCTTTTAGGAACAGGCTGTCATCTTGGATATGCTCAATTACCTGAAAGCTGACGATCGTATCAAAAGAATTATCACTCAAATTACTAACCGGAGGAAATACCACCTGCTCAAAAATTTGATCGGGGTATCTTTTCTTCAGCCGGTCAATCACTTCCTTTATTTTGTCAAAGCCAACATACCGGCCGGCAACAGGCGATAAATATGGCACACCCCGACCCTCCCCGCAACCCAGTTCAAGAAGATCTCCCCGTACCCATTCCGATACCATAACATAAGGTTTTAATAATCTTTGATGAAGTGGATTATCAGAAGGAATGATATCCGAAGTGATCTCTGTTTTGTATATACCCATATCCTTATTAGTTAAAAAAGCAGGAATAATTCTATTAATAAGTAGCAAACTTATGATATTTACAATTAATTAAGTGATTATCAATCGGAATTAATGAATGCCTGAAGGTCGGTTAAACATATTGTTTTTTTTTCTGTTTGCACTATTTGCTCACCCGGAATATGTCTTAGGCCAGAATGATTTTACCAGCCAGAATCTGATCCTGAGATACCTCCCCGAAAGCAATATCCCCGTAAAATACCAGGTAGTTGAAATGGATACAGCCTATGCCGTTCTCCTTCGGATCGCCTTTCCGGATAATATTAATATTAATGAAACTTTTAATCTGATCTATGAGGTAAAATCATCCTACAGTAATAAAAACAGCATACTGTCGAGAACGTTTAATTATCACCTGCATGGAATCGGAAAGGAAAAAAATACCTTGTATTTCAGGATAGAAGTTCCTTCTACAGATGATCATGCTGTTTTTTTTATTAAAATAAGAAATAAGATATCAGGTATTACCTTTATACAGGATATCCCCCTGAAGCAGAGTTTCCTCTTCCCTTATCCTGATTATTTTTTAAAGTATTCCTCTACCGGACTCCCGGTATGCGATGCGTATATAAAGTTGTATGACAGCCTGCAGATACAATCGGAGAATCAAAACCGCAAGCGTTTTTTTTTATATCGGTATGACCACAGGTTTTCCCCGGCAGATCCTCCTATGTACCGTCTTGACAAGGACTTGAGCCGGTCGCTTTCTGTTGATACCGTATTCATTATCGGGAACAATGAGCCGTTTGTGCTCGACCGCCAGGGATTATACTTCATACAGGCTGACACTACCTCCTTTACCGGGATAGGAATTCGTTCCGAAGAACCTTTTTATCCAAAGATGGTGAGGGCAGATGATCTGATCGAACCAATAACGTACCTGGCTACCAAACAAGAGTTAAACAAGCTCGAGAACAGGGATGATCCGCGAAGGGCATTTGAATTATTCTGGTTAAATATTGCTTCTGATGAAGATCGGGCAAGCAGGATCATTAAAAAATATTTTGACCAGGTGCAAACCGCCAACGATCTGTTCACGAATTATAAACAGGGATGGAAAACAGATATGGGAATGATCTACATTATCTTCGGATTACCTGATGAAGTTATCAACAACGGTGAGACCGAGAGCTGGTACTACCGTAACATCAGATCGTCACAAACTATTGTTTTTAATTTCCTCAGGTTAAAAAACATCTTCACCAACGATCATTATATGCTTGTGAGAGATAACCAATATAAGAATGCATGGTTCAAGACCGTGGATGAATGGCGAAAAGGAAGAAAATAAACATCGATGGAAGACTTAAAAAAAGATTTTATTTTTGGCATACGGGCTGTTAAAGAATCTTTGCATGCGGACATGGAGATTGAAAAGATCCTGGTCAGAAGGGATCATGCCAACGAGGTTATCCAGAAATTATTGCAGGAGGCAAACCAGCTGAAAATACCGGTCTTGAAAGTTCCGGCCCAAAAGTTACAAGCGATCACCAGGAAGAATCACCAGGGCATCATCGCATTTATATCCTCGGTACGGTATGCTTCACTCGATCATATCATTACTGACACCTATTCCAAAGGCAAAGACCCTTTGCTTCTCCTGCTGGACAGGATAACGGACGTAAGAAATTTCGGAGCCATCGCCCGTACTGCCGAAGGATTGGGCTTTAATGCGATCATCATCCCCTCACGAAGAGGCGCCCTGATCAATCAGGAAGCCATGAAGACATCGGCAGGCGCCCTTGCCCATATCCCGGTCTGCCGGGTTGTAAGCCTTCCTGCCACCATTCAATATCTTAAAAACAACGGAATTGCCGTTGTCGGCTGTACAGAGAAAGCCGATAACAACCTATATAAGCATACGCTGACGGGCCCTATAACCCTTGTCCTTGGCTCTGAATATGACGGGATCAGTCCGGAAGTGCTCAGGGTATGCGATGGAAGGGTCTACATTCCGATGTTTGGTGAAATAAATTCCTTCAACGTATCGGTGAGTATGGCGATAGCAGGAAGTGAAATTATCAGACAACGCATAACATAGCACCTGGTAGTTCAGGGCGTTTATTGGCTAAACGAATTTTTCACCTTTTTGCGACCTGACATCCTTGATCATTGTCCTGAATTCACTCTCCAGGTCTTTATCACAGATCAGGAGTACATCTCCTGTATCGGCAACTAGGAAGCCATCCAGTCCATGGGTTACGACAAGCTTCTCTTTCGCTGCCAGGATCAGGCTGTTTTTCGTCTCATAAAGTAACACATTGGCTTCGATCACGTTATTGTTTTTATCTTTTTCCTTGACATCATGTAATGAACTCCATGAGCCAAGATCTGACCAACCATAATCATCCAAAATAACAAACACGTTGTCGGCCTTTTCCATTACCCCATAGTCGATAGATATCATTTTAAACTGGGAATAGGCCTGATTGATAGCCTGGCCTTCTTTTTTAGTATAAAAATGTTTCGTGATCCCTTCAAAAGTCTCTGTGAGTTCGGGGAGAAATTTCTCAAAAGCTTCAATGATAGCCTTAATATTCCAGATAAAGATCCCGGCATTCCAGACAAACTCCCCACTTTCCACAAATTTCCTGGCCAGTTCGATTTGAGGTTTTTCCGTAAAAGTCTTTACTTTTTTGAATTCACTTCCGTTATCGATATGATACTGAATATATCCATAGCCTGTCTCAGGGCGGTTTGGCTTGATCCCCAGGGTGACAAGTATATCCTTATCACTGGCATAGTTCAGACTTTTATTGATGGCATCCAGAAAGATCTTTTCTTTTAAAATAGCATGATCTGAGGGTGTCACCACCAGGGTGGCCTCAGGATCTTTTTTGGCAATCTTGTAACTGGCATAGGCGATACATGGGGCTGTATTCTTGCGGGCGGGTTCCAGGAGGATCTGATCGTCAATAAGATCAGGCAACTGATCTTTTACGTCTTGATAATAATTCTCGCTGGTTACTATATAAATGTTCTCTTTCGGGCATATTTGATTGAAGCGGTAAAAAGTTAATTGCAATAATGAGGATCCAACTCCCAGCACGTCCAGAAATTGCTTTGGCCGTTCATTCCTGCTGTAAGGCCAGAATCGCGAGCCAATTCCTCCCGCCATGATCACGACATAAAAGTGATTATTCATTTGTGATTGCTTTAAGTTCCGGCAATATTGATTTTATTTATAGGCATTTTGAAATAACAAAGATATTATTAATGAGTTAATATCATTATTTTTGCAATACTTTCTGCCATCGCCGCAAATAAAAATCCAATTTTTCATATCATTATTTTTTTTCAAAAATTATAATGGCTTCATTATGAAATTTTGGTAAATTGATATATCATAGGTAATTATTGATCATGAAGTGGATAAAGTAAGAGAAACACTAAAAGAAGTATTTGGCTACAACCAGTTCAGGGGCAACCAGGAGAAAATCATTTCCCATGTTCTGGAGCGCAAGAACAGTTTTGTTATTATGCCAACAGGTGCAGGCAAATCCCTTTGCTACCAACTGCCCGCCATAATGATGGAAGGGACCGCCCTGGTAATCTCGCCATTGATAGCGTTAATGAAAAACCAGGTTGACCAGTTAAATGCACTGAATATCAATGCCCAGTTTTTAAATTCCACCCTGACGAAATCAGAGATCACCAAGGTAAAAAAGGAAGTCCTATCAGGCAATATGAAATTACTATATGTCGCTCCTGAATCCCTTACCAAGCCTGATAATATCGAATTTCTCAAGCAGGCAAAGATCTCTTTCGCTGCCATTGATGAGGCGCACTGTATATCGGAATGGGGGCATGATTTCCGCCCTGAATACAGGAGAATTAGATCCATCCTGGATGAAATAGGCAATGTACCTGTTATTGCCCTGACAGCTACTGCCACGCCCAAGGTACAGTTGGATATTAAAAAAAACCTCTTAATTGAAGATGCCGAGATCTTTAAATCTTCCTTTAACCGTCCTAACCTGTATTATGAAGTAAGGCCAAAAAAACAGGTTAAAAAACAACTGATCAGGTTCATCAAGGAACATAAGGGGAAATCAGGTATCATTTATTGCCTGAGCCGAAAAAAAGTCGAAGAGATCGCCGATCTGCTCAAGGTTAATGATATTAAAGCAGCTCCTTATCATGCAGGCCTTGAAGCTAATATGCGCAAGAAGAACCAGGAGGACTTCCTCAACGAGGAAATTGATGTGATCGTCGCCACCATCGCCTTCGGAATGGGAATTGACAAACCTGATGTCCGGTTTGTCATACATTATGATACGCCTAAATCCCTGGAAGGCTATTACCAGGAAACGGGGCGTGCCGGCAGGGATGGACTTGAAGGGAATTGTATCATGTTCTACAGCTATAGGGATATCCTTAAGCTGGAAAAATTCAATAAAGACAAATCGGTGACCGAGAGGGAAAATGCACGTATCCTGTTGGATGAAATGGCAGCCTATGCCGAATCTTCCGAATGCAGGCGCAAACAATTGCTTCACTATTTCGGCGAAAACTATAA
>CAZYDB010000006.1:0-36093 GCA_964645995.1 uncultured Roseivirgaceae bacterium | reverse complement strand
AGCCCCCTGAATGAGGCCTATATGAACCAGACAATACAGGATATTTTTACTGAAGAACAACTCCTGAATGCAGTTAAACATGAAGCATATAATCTAGAAACTTCAGTAATCATTAATGATGGAGAAGGTCATTTTACGGTTAAGCCCCTGCAGAAGGAGGTTCAGTTTTCACCTGTCTATGCAATTCATCTTGAAGATATCGATGGTGATGGTAACCTGGATATTCTTGCCGGAGGAAATCTCTACTATGTAAAACCAGAGGTAGGGCGATATGATGCCAGTTACGGATCTTTCCTTAAGGGTATGGGTGATGGATCATTTAATTTGACCAAACCCGGAAAAACCGGGATCCGTTTAGAAGATGAGGTTCGTGATTTTTTGAGTATTCAAACAAAAAAAGGTAAATTAATCATAGTGGCCAGAAATAATCAAACTGTCCAGATTTTTGAATATTAATTTGCAAATAAAATGAACCGTATTAATGTATTTTTTTTATTTATTATTCTGACGCTTTTTCTTTCTTGTCAAACCGATAGAAGCAAGGATCAAGAGTCCGTTGCTGAGGAGCAGGCTCCGACAGTAAGCCTGGATAAACTGGAGCCTTACCGTCCTTTGTTTCATTTTACACCTGCCGAGAACTGGATCAATGATCCCAACGGGCTGGTTTATCTGAATGGGGAATATCATCTTTTCTATCAGTATAATCCTTATGGGAATACCTGGGGGCACATGAGCTGGGGGCATGCTGTAAGTGCCGACCTGATCCATTGGCTTCATTTGCCTGTTGCCTTGTATGAAGAGGCGGGGACAATGATTTTTTCAGGAAGTGCTGTCGTTGACCATGAGAATACCAGTGGATTATGTACGGATGGCAAGCCTTGTTTGATTGCCATATATACTTCTCATGTTGAAGGAAAAGTGCAACATCAAAGTATTGCTTACAGCCAGGATCAGGGACGTACCTGGGAAAAATATAAAAACAATCCGGTGCTGGATCTGGGAAAGAAAGATTTCAGGGATCCCAAGGTTTTCTGGTATGAGCCAGAGGATAAGTGGGTAATGGTTGTTAGTATACCGCTTGAGTACAGGGTTCAGTTTTATCAATCTGACAACCTGGTCGATTGGGAGTTAACCGGTGCATTTGGTGGTCAGGGAGATGTTTCCAAGATCTGGGAGTGTCCGGACCTGTTGCAGGTCCCCGTAGAAAATACAGATAAAAAGAAATGGGTATTGATCATCTCTTCTGGCAGCCCGTATGGCGATTTCACCGGCATGCAGTATTTCACCGGTGAATTTGATGGTAAAGAATTTATCCGGGACGATCAAATGGATGAACCCCAATGGCTTGATTACGGGAAGGATTTTTATGCAGCCATTACTTATAATAACCTTCCGGCAGAGGTAAACCCTGTGCTTGTCGGATGGGTTAATAACTGGCGTTATGCCAATAGTATCCCAACCTCACCATGGAGAGGGATGATGTCTATACCGCGGGAGCTGACCCTTCGGGAAGTCAACGGAAAGTATTCCCTTATTCAACGGCCTGTAAGTTCTTTTTATCAATATATTTCCAAAAAACAACATCAGAAATTTGAGGCTCATATGATCGGTGAAGATGATAACCTGCTGGACGATCTTCAGGCAGGATCTTTTATGGTGAGCCTGGTTTTTGAAAACATTGATGCGGAAGAGTTTGGCCTGGAAGTGATGAAAGGAGGAGATGAAAAAACTGTTATCGGCTATAATGTAGGTGAGGAGAAACTTTTTATCGACAGGAAGGAATCAGGGAATATCGTTTTTCATGATTTCTTTTCCAGCATTGAAAAGGCCCCTGTTGCCCTGGAGGAGAATCGACTCTCACTTGATATACTGGTAGACCGGTCAGTTGTGGAGGTTTTCGCTCGTAATGGATACAGGGTCATCACGGATCAGATCTTTCCCGAAAATGAAGAAAGCGGTCTGCAACTGTATGTAAAAAATGGGCAGGCCCGTGTGATCAGCCTGAATTTCTTTCCGGTCTCATCTTTCCGGTAGTTAAATATGGTGATTTAACAGGGGAGTTATAGATCCGGGAACCGGACACTCACCTGAACCATGTCCGGCCCAGGGATCAGGTCAAGTTGAATGCCGCCCACGGTCCGGCATGGGAGTTTAAGTTTTACAGGTGATAAACTGCCTGAATTTTTGCACTGCCCTTAATCGGGGATCATGCACCTTAACCCCGATTATTCATAAACTATCCGGAAAATAAACCCCGGCCAACAACCTGTATTTAAGGGCCTTAACCTAAAGATTGTATGAATTTTTCTGGCTAGATTTATTGCCATTTGTTAACCTCAGAGAAATCATGGCTTCACCTCAAGTTTCATAATACCATACAATGGCCTGCCATTAATATCCATTCCCTGCACTTCTAATAAAATAGTTCCGGTTACATCATTGGTCTGGAAAGAGAGGGTAGCCGATCCATTTTCGTCTGTTCTGACTATGGGGTTCCAGTAGATCAATGGACTGAGGTCGGGCGTTTCATGATTGTTTTTATTAACCTCCACACCCGCCTTATGCTCCTGAATATTCCGTTCCGGAATACCGTTTACGGCAATAGTATTAGGCATTGCCCGGATATAATCGATCAGGAAATTGTTCTTAGTATAAACAGATACAACACCTCCCTGGATCATAATAGGTTCGAAATAACGAAAAATTGATTCATTGGTATTATATACGTCGATCCTGTTTAAATGATTAAAAGGAATATTATGTACAAGGGAATCATTGAAAATAAAATGGCCGTCAACTGTAAACCATGGACTGGTCATGAAAAAGTTCTTTTTTTCCGTATTGAATAAGCGGATATTCTCTTCTCCGTTTACTTTAAAAAAGCTTGTATTGATCACGCCTTCCTTAAAAAAATCAATCACATTTCTTACCAGTTGGTATTCAGACATATCATATGAACGGTCCGGGATGAATGGAAGGAGCGGCGGCTGTTGTAGTTCAATACTATCAGGAGAGGATTGATAGAAAATTTCATTGATCTTATTCCTCAAACGGGCATATAAAATATATTCTTTAACTTCAGCGGTTCGCTCGGGCATTGGTGGAAACGACGGGTTCGGTCCTAATTCCTTATTGAGAGGTATCCAGATAACATCAGGCACTCTGGGTTGAAATGGATTCATGTTTATAACCTGAAGGTCGGTGGTGCCGTTAAAGATTGGCATCTTAAATTCGAATTTGCCTTTTTTGCTGACAAGCCTTGTAAATGTTGCCTCCTTTACATTATATACTGAAAGAACCCGTGACGAAAGGGGTTTTCCGGTTTCGGGATCTTTAACGATACCTTTAATTGTAATGCTATCTTCCGGTTGATATAATAAACCATCATGTTCAGCATCCTTTTGTATCAGTTTTTCATAGAAATAAATTATATTATCATTTGCGCTTAGGGGATGACTAATTTCCCTGACGGTAAGCGACAGATTGGCCGCAACAGGCCGACCCTCTCTCCGGGTTTCAAGTTCCAGTTTTATGCTTTCCCGTCTATGGATATTGCCACTATTTTTGACAGAAAATATTATGCTGTGCTTTCCGGTCTGATCCCGGAATTTTTTGATGATTTTATTACCGGCTGAATCATTAAGCAATAGCAATTCTGCATCCTCAAGGAACTCATTATATATCGGAATTACCTTATAAAAGATGTATCCCCTGCCAAATCCAAGGCTCCAGCGGGTGTAACAACGGAAGAGATAGTTGCCCTCATCCAGATCATAAGGAATTGTAAAATTCCCATAAGCATTATTACACTTTACTTCCAGTAATTGTTCCATATGAATATTGCCCTCGAAATCAACCAGGTCGACATGGACAATTTTTGATGGAGCCGGTTCGTCATTTAAAAAATAAATCTTAAAATATACTGTTTCCCCTATCAGGTAAAATGATCTATCAAAATCCACATAAATTTTTTCAGGTTGCTCAGTTTTCGACCCGCCAACGCTTGCTTCCGTGGAAAAAAGGCAGATTAAAGCCCATATAATAATTTCGGGCCAGTGGATTAAATACGTATAATACTTCCTGTTCATGTTACTGTCCCCAATAATGTGGTCTTTGAATTTCACTATTGGCCAGGGCCAGGCATTCACAGCATGGCGGATCATTGGCTGTTTGCCAGTTAAAATATGGACACCGGTCAGTTATCGTTAACGGATGCAGATCCTGTCTGAGGGTATATGTCCGCACGGTATTGACTGCTGAGACCTCAAAGACCCTTGCCTCAGGGTCTCCCAGCTTATATATATTGCCGGGAATTGGCGCCGGGGGCGTATCAAAGATACTGCCGGAGGGCTGTGCAATTTTTCGAATGGTTTCCCAATATTGATAAGCATCTTTAGTAATGACATGCTGTGCAACATTATAGAAATGCTTTTCAAAATGTTCCCACAAGGGATAAACGAATACCCGGGCAACCAGAAAATCTTTAAGATATCCTTCAGTCATATTTTCACTTGAGAAGATCCTCATTTCTTCCTGGATGATCATTCTTTTAATATAGCATACCTTCGGATTATGTAGTGGATGGCACTTCAATTCAGTAAATGAATAAGCTTCATCCACCCGCCATATAAAACAAAGGTCTTTCTGATCTTTTTTTATTGCCGTCTGCACAAACACATTTACATAATTCTTTCTTACAATATTTCCATAGTCATTTAACTCTTCGGTAAAATCCTTTTCAGCAAGAACAGTATCTGCTGTCACCGGGTCAGGCATGATCTGAGGCCTTGATCGATAGATATTATTCTCGTTTAAAAATATCTCAATATAATAGCTTTCCCCGGGTTTTCTTTCCATCAGGTTACCAGAGAGCAGATAATATTCATTATATGGATCTTCCAGATAGGTTTCATAATTTCCCCTTGAATCATAAAGGGTAATTCTTGTGTCCCCGACATGGATCCTTTTCGCATATCCGTAACCACCCATCCTGCTAAGAAAAAGCTTATGTGGAGCTTCCTTTTGTGTGATTCCGCCATCTACAACCAAATCAAACCGGTTCTCATCATTATTAATTTCCATTGGTTCAATCCAGCCCGCTATTATCAGTAATAAAAAAACAGCATATATATTGCAAGAATTAATCATCATTCAAACCAGTAATTCGGAGGATTATCCGTACTGTTTTCAAAAAGCAGGCAATCACAACATTTATCGCTGTTGTAATAATACCCGCAAAATGAATTTCTTGAAAACCAGGGCAGGTCATCAGGAGTCGTAAAGGTGCGTATGGTATCCACGGATACAGCTTCAAAATAACCCAGGACCAGTTCTTTGTCATTATCGATATTATATATATTACCCCTCACTGGAGCAGGGGGAACTTCAAATATTGTCCCTGTAGGATTGGAGATGGTCCGGACGTCCCCCCAGTATTCATAGGCAGATCTTGTTAAAGATAATTGTGCAACGTTGAAAAAGTGCCTTTGATCAAATTCGTAAGAAAACTCTTTTGAAGTGACCAGGTGGTTTTCAAGAGAATTTCCGCTGATGGATTCGCTGCTGTAGATGTTAATATCACCGGGATTATGAACATTGGATATATAGCAGGTTTTGGGATAGCTTAAAATGCTGCAGGAAGATTCTGTAAATGAAAAGACAGTTTCAGTACTCCATCTTAACCAAACCGGATTATTCTGATCCTTAACGGGTGTATCGATAAATAACTGCACCATCTTTTTAGAAACAGGAACATCATTATCACTTAGTCGCTGGACTATTGCCGGAATTGCATAAAGATTAACCGGACGAACAACCTCCGGCATTTTTTCCAGTGCTGACCGGTAGGTCTTACCCAGTGGCAAGGTTACCTCTATATAATACGAGGTGCCGGGGCTACCCCGGACAATAATTCCATAATGTCTATATCTCCCGTCTCCCATGGGACTTAATGCTTCCACATTACCAAGATCGTCATAAATGTTTACTTCGGCACCATTAACAGGGGTCAGCCTGGCACTCCCATATTCGGGGGTGAAAAAAATCATTACGTCATTAGGCCCTTCATTTTGAGTGATCCTCCCACTAATTACCAGGAAGTTTTCAGTTTTTTCAGGAGTGAATTCATAGGAAGAGATGCATCCTTTAATGATGAACAGAAAGGCAAGGGCAATTATCCTTATTTGAATCCTGCTGATCATGTTAAAATTCAAAATTATAGGTAACCGAAGGGAAAATCGAACCCAACACAGAGAGCTTGTAAGCATTGGTTATTCCACCTTGTTGTTTTTTAAAAAAAATAGAAAAAGCATTTTCCCTCGAGTACAGGTTATAAACCGAAATAGTAAAACTGTCTTTATATCTTTTTCTTCTGATCACATTTCTTTTTATGGTATAGGAGATATCCAGCCTGTGATAATCCGGTATCCGGAACTGATTTCTTTCAGTATAATGAGGAATAAATATTTCATCAATGATATAACTGGCGGAAGGGACGGCAATGGGCCGGCCGGAACTATAAGTAAAATTGACCGAGAGGATATTGCTCTTGTTCACATTATAATTTAATACAAGGTCTATGCTATGAGGTTTGTCAAATTTAGAAGGGAACCATTCTCCGCGGTTTATTTTTTCTTCCGGGGTGGGTCCGTCAACCCTTGCCAGGGTTCTCGAATAAACATAAGAAAGCCAGCCATTCAGTTGTCCTTTCTTTTTCCTGATGAACAGTTCCGATCCGTAGGCTCTGCCAATGCCCGAAAGCAATTCTGTTTCCAGATGGTTGTTTAAAAGTAATTCCGGGAGATCTTTATACGCAACCAGGTTATGGATATCGCGGTAATAAAGCTCCAACGAGGTTTCCCAGACATTATTTATAAAGTTCTTAAAATATCCAATGGAGTAGTTATCGGCTTTTTGTGGCGCATAATATGGTCCACTGACCTGCCAGAAGTCAACAGGAACTGCGGCTGTAGTATTTGATACCAGATGAATGTATTGATTAATGCGGTTATAGCTTAATTTAATTGAGCTGACAGGGTTAATACTATATTTTGCGGAAAACCGGGGCTCAAGGGCTAAATAGGTCTTCACTACATCGCCGGCATTATACCGGAGGGTATCAATAATTGTATCAGGTGATCTGGGCAGGTCGTCCTGGTAAATAAAAATATCTCCCGGGCCCAGTTGTTGAAAAAGATTAAAACGGATACCGGCTGATATGGAAAAAAGATGATTGATTGTATATTCATCATCAATATATACACCGATCTCATGGGCATTATCTTTTTCAATTGTTTTCTCCACAATAGTTGATTGTTTGGTACGTGGCATCAATTTATCCGGTTCCATGAAGTAGTGTATGTATTCACCGCCGGCATTGATCTGATGGGATGAAAATTTCGACAGGAAAAAATTCTCTGAAATACGGACATTTCGTATGCCATTCGTCAGGTCGAAGGCATTGATGCCGGTGGGTTCAAAAGAGAGGTTTTTATTATTGCCGTAGGATATTGAAAAGCTAGAAGAGAGATTGGAAGATAGCAGGTGATTCCAGATGATGCTGAGAGTATTATTGTTCCAGGAAAACCCATAATCATTAGCAAACCGGACCCGGTCAAAACTCTGGTAATAAGAAGCCGTTACCGACCCTTTATTACTGTATCGATGGTTTAGTTTGATGTTAAAATCATAAAAAAAGGCTGAGCTGTTCCTGATATCAGGATTATTGATCAGTTTCAATACCCAGTCGGAATAGGTGATCCTGCCACCCAGCAGAAATGAAGTTCTGGCAGGTCCTTCATAACCAGGATCGGCTGTTTTCCATGGTCCCTGTATTACAAACCGGCTTGAAACCGCGCCAAGTCCGCCACTGGTCGTAACTTTTTCGTTATCATTGCCGGCCAGTTTAACATCCAGGACTGAGGACAGCCTTCCTCCATATTGTGCGGGGATATGCCCTTTATAAAGGGTGACTTCCCGGATAGCATCCGGATTAAAGATAGAGAAAAAGCCGAGAGCATGGGAGGAATTGAAGATCAGTGCTTCATCCTGCAGGATCAGGTTCTGGTCAATATTCCCACCTCTGACATTAAAACCGCTGGCCCCTTCCCCAACAGAGCTAACGCCGGGCAGGGTGAGAAGACTCTGGATAACATCTGATTCTCCCAGGAATACCGGCAATTCCTGTATCTGACGGGGTTTTATCCTGGTAATACCGATCATCATGGATTGCACATTATTATTATCGGTTTCACCGGTAATCAAAATTTCTTCCAGCTCATAGGCCTCAGGCGCCAGCGTTAACGATAAGTGTGCATCATCATAAGCTTCCAGAAGGATCTTCTGGGTTTCATAACCTATGTATGAGATCTCGAGGAGGTTATAACCTTTAGGTAGAATGATCTGAAAATTACCGTTGGCATCTGTAGAAGTAGCGGAGGCTATTGCTTCAAAATATAAATTTACCCCGAGGAGAGGCTCTTCATTCAATTGATCGGTGATCGTGCCTTTCAGCAGCACCTCTTTTTTATCGGTGGCTTTCGTAGAGTCTCCAAGGGCTATGATATCACTTGCCGTAGCCCATTTTTGAGACTGAATCAGAGACCTTTGCCTCTCCTTGATCATGAAATATGTTTGGGTAAACTCCTGGCCCAGTAAATTTCCGGGAGCTATGATCACAGATGCGTCATAAAAAACAAAATTCAGTCCGGTTCCTTCCAATAAATCATGTAAAAACAGCTCCAGGGGCTGTCTGTCAGGAAAGAGATTAATTTCAGTTTGCGGCAGCCATTGGTCCCTGTAAAAGAATGCGATATCATACTTATTCTGAATATCCTTGAGAATATAGGCACTTGATCTGCCCGGGTAATTACCTGTTATCCTGATCGCATCAACAGACTGGGCTGCTGACGGGATGGCAAAACAAAACAAAATACCTAAAGAAATTATCCGAAACATCTGCCATCCTTTTTTCCCATATATTTAAATTATTGCCTGAAACTAAAATAATAAAAACAAATCTATAATTTACCATTGAGAGGAGTTAAAACAGGCTTTCCGTTTAAATGATTCTATAAGTTAAGTAAAGGTTGTAATTAAGCAGGAAAAATTACCTGATAATAGGATGTTTGCGTAGTTTTAAAAAACATTCTTAAAATATCAGATATCAGTTTGAATCGATTGATCATCATATTAGCCGGGGTTCTTTCCCTTAGTTGCAGCCGCAAGGATGATGAAAAGAACACCTTATTCACATTGATGCCTTCCACTGATACGGGTGTTTCTTTCCGAAATGACCTTGAAGAGTCTGAAGATTTCAACATTATTGATTACCTGTATTTTAACAATGGAGCCGGGGTGGCTGCTGCTGATTTTAATAATGATGGCCTTATTGACCTCTTTTTTACAGCCAGCCAGCAGACTAACCGGTTGTATCTTAACCAAGGGAACCTCCGGTTTGAAGACATTACACAGGAAGCAGGTATTGCCGGTGAGGGTGATTGGAAGACAGGGGTTACTGTGGCTGATGTGAATGGTGATGGATTCCTTGATATTTATGTATGCCATGTCAGCCAGTATAAAGGGCTGCAAGGGGCCAATCAACTCTTCATCAATCAGGGAGATCTCACATTCATCGACTGTGCCGCCGAAGCAGGAGTGGCATTCAGGGGTTTTTCCACGCAGTCGGCCTTTTTTGATTATGATCTTGACGGCGACCTGGACCTCTTTTTACTGAACCATTCCGTTCATTCGACCAGGAGTTACGGCCAGATCGATCTTCGGGAGTCCTTTGATCCCAAATCCGGCGACCGGTTGTTTCGCAATGAATCGCAGGATGGGATATTACAGTTTACTGATGTTACCGGTGGGTCAGGCATATACAGCAGTCAGATCGGGTACGGCCTTAATGTAACGGCTGCCGACATCAATAATGACGGGTATCCGGATCTTTATGTTTCCAACGATTTTCATGAAAACGATTACGTTTATTTCAATAATCGGGATGGTACTTTCACCGACCGGTTTGTCGATATGATGGCTCATAGCAGCCGCTCTTCAATGGGCAATGATATAGGTGATTTTAATAATGATGGGTTGTTGGATATCATTGTGCTCGATATGCTTCCTGAGGACGAGTCAATCAGGCAGCGCTCCGGAGGAGAGGATGATTATGATGTATTCGAGATCAAGAGGAAATATGGCTACTATTTCCAGTTTGTAAGGAATACCCTGCAACTGAACCTGGGCGAGGGGTTGTTCAGTGAGATCGGCCGACTGGCTGGCATCCATGCAACAGACTGGAGTTGGTCACCCCTCTTTTGTGATCTTGATAATGATGGCTGGAAAGATCTTTATATCACCAATGGGATTTTCAGAAGGCCTAATGATTTGGATTACGTCCGTTTTCTGACTGGCAATAACAGGGCGATGAGACAACGGGTTGAACCGGAACTGTCGGACAGGGCTTTATATGAAAAGATGGCCCTTGATAAACTAATCAATTATGCCTATCAGAACAACCGGGACCTGACATTCACCAACCGGTCGGTTGAGTGGGGCATGGATGTGCCTTCCTACTCCAATGGCTCGGCCTATGCAGACCTTGATAATGACGGCGATCTCGACCTGGTAGTAAATAATATTAACGATGAGGCTTTTATTTATCGTAATAATGCAGAAAAATTTCCGGATCGTAATTTTCTTCAATTTGAGTTTCGAGGATCTGGGTTTAACACATTTGGGATTGGAGCCAGGGTAATTCTATACCATGGAGAAAACAGGCAGATGGCTGAGAATTATACAACGCATGGGTTTTTTTCTGCCGTATCCCCGTGTATTCATTTTGGCCTTGATACCCTTACGCGTATTGATTCCGCAAGGGTGATCTGGCCTGGAAATCATATACAGATGATGTATGATATTGCTGCAAATCAACGCATCAAACTTATAGAGGATCCTGCTTTTGCCGGTGGCGGCATCCCTGACAAGAAAAGTGACAACCATCCATTATTACATAGGATCAAAGAGACTGATGTTGTTAATTTTATCCACCGTGAAAATCAGTATACAGATTTTGACCATGAGCGGCTTGTTCCGCATAGTCTTTCTGCTGAGGGTCCTTGTGTGGTGATTGGTGATATTAATAATGATGGTTTGATGGATCTATACATCGGAGGTGCCGGCGAACAGTCTTCCCGGATGTTGGTGCAGGAGATATCAGGACGATTTAGTTCAAGTCAACCAGACCTATTCCGCAAGGAGGCCTTTTATGAAGATGTTGATGCCGTTTTTTTTGATGCCGACAATGACGGAGATCAAGATCTGTATATGGTAAGCGGGGGCAATGAGTTTATTCTTCCCAACCCTTTGATGAGGGACCGGCTCTACCTGAATGACGGAAGTGGACTTTTCACAAAAGTAAGGAATCATCTTCCGGATTTTTATCATAACGGTTCTTGCGTTAAACCTGCTGATTTTGATAATGATGGAGATATTGATCTTTTTATAGGCTCACGGTCAGTTCCGGGGGCTTATGGACTTGATGCCTCATCCTATCTTCTCGTCAATAACGGGCATGGAAAATTCATAAATGAGACGGAGAGGCTGGCCCCGGCTCTTGCCAATATCGGTATGGTTACGGATGCTTCCTGGTCCGATATCGATAATGATCATGATAAAGATCTGGTTATTACTGGAGAATGGATGCCTGTGGTTATTATGGAAAATGCAGAAGGCCGATTGGTACTGAGGGATGGGATCCCTGATTCTGAAGGCTGGTGGTTTGCGGTTGAGGTTTCAGACATAGATCAGGATGGAGATGAGGATATCATTGCAGGGAACGTGGGTTTAAATACCTATCTAAAGGCATCTTCTGAATATCCCGTGAAACTTTATCTAAATGATTTTGATGCCAATGGACAGCTTGATCATTTGATTACTTATTATAAAGAAAAAAGAGAATTCCCATTTGCCCAGGCTGATATTATTTTCCGGCAGCTCCCTTCCCTGAAGGCTAAATTTAGTAGTTATGCGGAATTTGCCGGTAAAACAATTGGAGAGATAATACCGGTGGAATTATTGGATAAAAGTATCCTTAAAAAAGCTGCTTGTTTTGAATCAAGCATTTTTATTAACCAGGGAGATTTCAGATTTGAAAGAGTGCCCTTGCCCAGGGAAATTCAGTTCGCGCCGGTTATGGATATCCTTGTTTATGATCTGGATAAAAACCAAGCTCCCGATCTTTTGTTAGGGGGTAATTTTTACCAGGTTATTCCCTATTTTGGCAAGTATGATGCCAGTTATGGTTGGCTGTTGGAAGGGAAGGGAACAGGGGGTTTTAATGTATTGCATCCCAATGAAAGCGGTTTTAGGGTGAAAGGAGAGATCAGGGATATTGAATTGATAAAAATTCAGGACCGCCAGGCAATTATTGTTGGTATTAATAATCAAAAACCCGAAATTTTTGTTATTAATGATAGATAAAATAATTATTTAACCTTTTCCCCAATTCACATGGTACGTTACTCATTGGTGATCATGTTTGTCCTGGTGATTTCTTCAAGTTGTCAGAATAAAGGTTATTATGACAATCCTGACACCCCGGTATTGTTCAGAAATACAGTCAAGCAATTGACGGATATAATTGTTCATGATATTTTTTCTCCACCGGTGGCCAGCCGGATATATGCATATCCCAGTATAGCGGCCTATGAAGTGATGGCCGTATTCGATTCTTCATACCACAGCCTTTCGGGACAGCTCAACGGGTTGACAGCAATACCTCTTCCATTGGAAGATGTGAAGTATGATCTTCACCTCGCCAGTTTAGCTGCCTTTATCAAGGTCGGAAGGGGCCTCGTTTACTCGGAAGAATTCTACCTTGAATACCAGAATTCTCTTTTTCAGGAATTCAGGGATAAGGGGATGCCCGCGAAGGTATATAAACGATCTATCGAATATGGGGAGCGGGTTGCCGATCATATTCTATCATGGGCTGATGGCGATGGCTACAGGGAAACAAGGACTTATCCCAAATACACAATACAGGAAACACCGGGCTCCTGGAAACCAACCCCCCCGGATTACATGGAAGGGATAGAGCCTCACTGGAATAAAATCCGGCCTTTTGTCATTGATTCTTCCAGCCAGTTCATTCCGGATCCTACTATAGCTTTCAGCACAGATAAGGACAGCCAGTTTTATAAGGATGTTATGGAGGTATATGAGACGGTAAATACCCTGACCGGCGAGCAGGAGGCTATTGCTCAGTTCTGGGATTGCAATCCCTATGTCTCTCATCACCAGGGGCATATGATGTTTGCTACAAAAAAGATCACCCCTGGCGGACACTGGATAGGCATCACTTCTATTGCGACCAGTGCCGCCGGCTCTGATTATGGGGAAACAGTTGAAGCATTTGCCAGGGTATCTATTGCCCTTGCCGATGCATTTATAAGCTGCTGGGACGAAAAGTGGAGAAGTATTCTTATCCGTCCGGAAACAGTAATTAACCAATACATTGATGAGGATTGGCTCCCGGTGCTTCAGACCCCTCCCTTTCCTGAATATACCAGCGGGCACAGTGTTATTTCGAGGGCTGCTGCAGTGATCTTAACCGATTTTTATGGTGACAATTTTCATCTGGTGGATTCCTCTGAAGTAGAATACGGCTTACCTGTCAGGGAATTCGATTCTTTTTTTGATGCTGCTGATGAAGCGGCTATCAGCCGTTTGTATGGCGGCATTCACTACCGACCCGCCATTGATGAAGGGGTAAGGCAGGGTGACCGCGTTGGTAAATTTATCCTCTCAATACTGAGAACAAGCAATGTTCCGATAGCATCTTTTCGCCAGTAAGTCATTTTCCAATTATTGTTTTTAAGGCGATGGATTCGGATATTTGATTCCGGCAATCATAATAATCATGAAAGACACCTGTATTATTCTTTTTATCGTTTTATTTTTAGCATCCTGCCAATCAGCAGATGAGCCCGGTATTGATAAGAAGAGCCTTCCCGACCTGGTTCGTCATGTGAATACCAGGATGGGTACGGCATCCACTTTTCAGTTTTCCCATGGCAATGTATACCCTGGGACGGGCCTTCCATGGGGGATGAATACCTGGACGCCGATGACCGGGGAAATGGGAAGCGGCTGGATCTATCAATACCATAAGGACAGCATTAATGGCTTCAGACAGACCCACCAGCCGAGTCCGTGGATGAATGATTATGGAACATTTGCCGTCATGCCGGTAGCGGGTCAGCTCAAAACATCGATTGCTGAAAGAGCTTCTTTATTTTCACATGATACAGAGGTTGCCTCTCCTCATTACTATAAAGTCTATCTTGAAGATTACGATCTAAATGCAGAAATAGTCCCTACCGAAAGAAGTGCCATTCTGCGGTTCACCTTCCCTGAGGGGCGGGAAAGGCATGTCGTTCTCGATGCTTTTAACAGGGGAGGGTCTGTGACAATACTTCCCGAGGAGCAGAAAATCAAGGGGATCTCGCGGTTTAATAGCGGAGGGGTACCTGAAAATTTTGGAAATTACTTTGTTATGGAGTTCAATCAGCCGTTTACAGGCTATGGTTTATGGAATGAAGATGGGGAAATTAACCTGGAAACCACTGTTGTTACCAACGATAAGATAGCGGGTGGATATGTTTCCTTTCCTGACGGGGGTGAGGTTGTGATAGAGGTGAGAATTGCTTCTTCTTTTATAAGTCATGAGCAGGCCGAAATAAATCTGAGCCGTGAGATAGGTGAAATGCCTTTGGAAGAAATAAAGGAAAAAGGGTTTGGTATCTGGAACCGGAAATTGAACAGGATACTGGCAGAGGGGCCGGGTGAGGAAAAAATAAAAACGTTTTATTCCACGTTTTACCGGTCACTATTGTTTCCCAGGAGGTTTTACGAATATGATAGAGAAGGGAAGATGGTTCATTACAGCCCCTATGACGGAGCGATCCATGAGGGGATTATGTATGCAGACAATGGCTTCTGGGACACTTTCAGGGCTGTTTTTCCCTTCTTTACTCTCATGTATCCCGATGAGAATGCAAAAATGATGCAATGGGTGGTCAATGCTTATCAACAGGGTGGCTGGATGCCGATCTGGCCCAGTCCGGGATATCGCCGGGTGATGATCGGCGCCCATAGCACCTCCCTGTTTGCGGATGCCATGGTGAAAGGTATCCGGGATTTTGACATGAAAAAAGCATTTGAAGGAGTACTCCAGGATGCCATGAAGGAGTCACCTGATTTCGCCCCGGGACGGGATGGGGTAACCTATTACAATGACCTTGGTTTTGTGCCTTACCCGGAAGTACGGGAAGCTACTGCCAAAACACTGGAATACGCCTATAATGATTTCTGCATCAGGCAGATGGCCAAAATACTTGGAGAAGACAGCATTGCCGGTGTATATGAACAAAAGTCCTTTAATTACAGGAATGTATTTGATGAACAGTCATTGCTTATGAGGGGCAGAAGAAAGGACGGCTCTTTCATCAGGGAGATCAGCCCATTGGCCTGGGGAGGGCCTTTTACTGAAGGTAACGCCTGGCATTATACCTGGTCGGTCTTCCATGACCCACAGGGCCTGATCAATCTTATGGGGGGCAGGGATCCTTTTATCAGGATGATGGATTCGGTATTCAGCCAGCCTCCTGCATTTGAGATCGGCACATACCCTTATGAAATACATGAAATATCGGAGATGGTTGCTGCGGATATGGGACAGTATGCGCATGGGAATCAGCCCATTCAGCATATGATCTATTTATATAACTATGCAGGGCAACCCTGGAAAACACAGTACTGGGTCCGGGAAGTGCTTGATAAGTTGTATGCTCCCGTCGCGGAGGGTTACTGTGGTGATGAGGATAACGGGCAGACTTCCGCATGGTATATATTCAGCGCCCTTGGTTTTTACCCGGTGTGTCCGGGAGTACCCCAGTATGTGCTGGGAAGTCCGTTGTTTGAAAAAGTCACCATCAAGCTTCCAAATGGCAAATCACTCGTCATTTCAGCGCCTGGCAATTCACCAGAGAACCGGTACATCAGCAATGTACTCAGGGACGGGCAGGAATACCGTAAGACCTGGATCTCACATGAGGAATTGCTAAAAGGGGGGGAGATCCGGTTTGAGATGACTCCTGAACCTGGCAAGGCCTTTGGAGATGAACCGGGTTCTTTTCCATTTTCGCTGAGTAATTGATAAGCCTCTGAATAACCATCTGATCGTTTCCAATACACGGGCATATCAACGGCCTGATGAGGACTGATTTGTGTCCGACCGCTATATGGCTTTCAGCACAGGTGGCGGTGTGACGGACGCGAGGGAGTAAATTGGTTTTTTTATGTAACTATATCTTCACCCTGATCACAATGGATCTTTTAAAATCTGGTACAGGAATTGTGTTGCCTTCTAAACTGCCACTAATCCATTCGTTCTTCCAGGGATCATAGAAATCCATTTTATCAACTACATCGGGGTCGTTTATTCCGATAAGATCAGTTATTATTTTTTTCTGCGATAGCACCAGTGGAGGTATTCCGGCTTCCAGTTCGGTTCTCCATGTATTGTTTTTATCCCTTGCCCAGATCAAAACGGTCTCTTTACCGCTTAGAACGTATAGCCTGAGATTGTCCGTTTCATATTTTTCCGGGACAAAGCCTTCTTTGACCGGATTGATTTCTTTAACGGCCTCGGCGAACCTTCCAAAGTGATACCAAAGGTTATTGGGATGCACGTAAGCATTCCAATGCCAGTTCATCCCAACCCCTGCCGAGCCTGAGAAGAAAGGAGCGAACAGTACATCATGAAGGAGCATACCGGCGGTATCGACTTTATAATAACGGATCGGACCGGTATGCCTGGGTTCCACTCCCCCGGTTTCTGCCAGTATTGACGGTTTACCCAGGTTATAGGATAATAATTCCTCTATGGCACTGGAAGTGATGATATCCATGGGAGCATGACAGACTTCCATATCTGCGCCAAGGTCAAGGTACCTATGGATCTGGGCAATTTCATTTTCTGGCATTGACATCATCTTTTTATAGGTAGGGCGGACTGTTTCCCGGTCGAAGCTTCCCAGGCTCTGCATCACCAGGTTTTCCGGGAACCGTTTTTTGGTTTCTTTGAGCATCTTCTCATTCCAGGCAAAAAATACGCTGTCTTCCGGGCCGCTGACCGCATTCATCTCGTTCCATAGTTCCCACCCAAAGAAAAGAGTATCACTGCCATATCTTTGCTGGTAGAAATCCAGCTTGTCAATAAATAAATTATGGCCTGCTTCTGTTGTCAGATATTCGCGGATATTATCAAGGGGACCCCCATTTGAAGTATGGTATATGAATTTTGTAGCCCATCGCTGGGGGTTTTCTTCCAGGGTTAGGCTTCGGAAATGTTCGAATGTCATTTTGATCCGGAGCCCGTATTCCCTTGCCATTTCGATGAAGCGGTCTATCCGTTCCACTTTTTCCAGGTCGTATTCACCCGCTTTTTCATGCTCCATATCCCAGAAAGACTGGCTGAGCCAGACGCGGACATAATTACCTCCGTTTTCAGAAAGGTTTTTCATCCAGCTATTGATTTCGCTCAGGGCGGAATCAGGATCACTGACATTGGGATTGATCATATTGATGCCGATAGGGATATATGGTGTGCCGTCGGATAATTGGAAATAGGCCGGATTGTCAGGGCTGATTTCGATATAGTTCAATTCATGTACCGTTACCGGGCTTTCAGGCTTTTCCTGACAACCTGAAAAACTGATAATAAAAATAAGCAGGGGGAGGCAAGTAATTTTAAAAATATTGTTCATGATAAAAAGAATTTATACCGTTTAGGTAAAAGTTACAATTTATAAATAAAGATTTATTTGTAAGCATTCGGCCGAACATTATTCATAATTTTTAATGCCGATCGTTCATGTTGCCATAATATATACAGATGAATTTACGCCATTTCCCGGCCGCTTCCATTTTCATGATATATTATCTTTTCCGGGAATGTACTTATTTTACTTGATCCTCAAAGGGAAATATTCAGCAGGCTGAACCGGGGGAAATGATTACTTATGGGAGATACTTCCTGCTGTTAGCAATATCAAGAATAAATGAAGCCAATCAATAGATTATTTTAAGATTACCTGTCTGGCTATTTTGGCAATAATCACTCTATTGAGATCCATCGGTCTAAAAGGTAAATTATTTATTAATTTTTCGGGTAAGGATTAAAAAAGAAATTTTCATTTCATTACCCAACTAAAAATGGTTAAATTTTAAGATTATATAACTTTGATTAACCAAATTAAATGTGATCATGATAATAATCAGAACTTTAACCAATCTGCTCATTGCAACTATGCTGCTGACAGCCTGTAACACGAAACAACAACAGGGTGAAAGCCAGGAAACGGAGGAGACAGCTGAAATGCCGGAAATGCAAATCCTGGTATCTCCGGTGTATGATTCACCCGAATTTCCGGATGCCATCCTTGAGATGAACACTCCGGGGGAATTTGGCGTTTTGCCCGCAGGTAAAATACAGTTTTCTTATGAGGTTACCAATTATGAATTAAAGGCGCAAACTTCTGATGCAACAACCAAGAATTGTGCTAACTCTGAGAAAGGGCAGCATATTCATTTGATATTAAATAATGAACCCTATACGGCTCATTATGAGTCTTCTTTTGAGCTGGAGATCAGTGATGGACATTATGTAGCTCTTTCATTCCTTTCCCGTTCCTACCACGAAAGCCTGAAGCATCCCGAGGCGTTTGTTCTCCGACAATTTACTGTGGGTGATGCTGAAGGAGAAGTGGTAGACCTGAGTGGGCCTAACTTGTTTTACAGCCGCCCCAAAGGCACCTATACCGGAGATGATACGAAAAAGATGCTTCTTGATTTCTATCTGGTCAATTGTGACCTCTCTGAAAATGGATACAAGGTAAGAGCCACAATCGAAGGTGAGGAATTTATGCTAACGGAATGGGTTCCTTATTTTGTGGAAGGTTTGCCGATGGGCGAGGTAACATTTAAACTCGAATTGCTTGATAAGACCAATGACCTTGTTAACAGCCCGTTCAATACGATTGAAAGAACTATTACACTCACTCCGAATGAATCGGCTTAGATACAATATTGTTTTAATGATAGTTTACACAACAAACTTGTTCTTATGAAAAATACTATTTTATTTATCGTATTTATGTTTTTGGCTCATGGGGTCCTAAGTCAATGTAATGCCTATTTTAACTTTTCTGAAGGAGCCGAATATGAAATGACCCATTATAATAAAAAAGGCAAAAAAACAGGAAAGACCCTAACCCGTATTATTGCACTTGATGAGTTTGATGGGGAGATCGTCGCTACCGTCCAGGGAATTGCTTATGATAAAAAAGATGAAGAGATCACACAATTGCAATACGAGTACCGCTGTGATGACGGAACCCTGAAATTGGATCTTTCGACGATGATCCCCAGGGAATCTTTCGAAAATAATCCGGAGGTTCAATTTGAAATGTCTGGTGATTTTCTGGAGATCCCTTCTGACCTGAAAGTTGGCGAAAAACTTCCAGATGGTTCGATCAATGGGAAAATGGTTTTAAGTGAATCCGGGCCGATGGCCACCATGGATATGAGTGTAAAAGTAAAGAATCGCCGTGTGGACAGTGAGCAGGAAATATCAACACCCCTGGGATCTTTCCCATGCTACAAAATCACCTATGATCTGGCTTCTTCAATGAAGATGATGGGCATGAACATAGCCAATGAGAGTAGTGGTATTGATTATATATCTGAAGGTATTGGTGTTATAAAATCTGAGTCCTACGATAAGAAAGGTAAACTCTCCGCCTATTCCTTACTTACCGCATATAAATAAAATATTTAAAAAGGGATAAGGATCATCTTATCCCTTTTTGATTTCAATTCCCAGTTCTTTCAATTGTTCAACTGATATTTTCGAAGGTGTATCGATCATTACATCCCTACCGGAGTTATTTTTTGGGAAGGCTATAAAATCCCTGATCGATTCAGCGCCGCCGAATAAAGCACTCATCCTGTCAAAACCGAAAGCAATTCCGCCATGGGGAGGGGCGCCGTACTCAAAGGCATCCATAAGAAAGCCGAACTGATTTTTTGCCTCTTCTTGTGTAAATCCCAGTACATTAAACATTTTCTGCTGTACTACACGGTTATGGATCCTGATTGAGCCGCCCCCTAATTCAACGCCATTGATCACCATATCATAGGCGTTGGCTTTGACCTTTCCTGGTGCGGTTTCAAGTAAGTTGATCTGCTCCGGCTTGGGTGAAGTGAAGGGATGATGCATGGCATAATATCGTTGGGTTTCGTCATCCCACTCCAGCAGGGGGAAATCAACCACCCACAAAGGAGAAAAGGTATCTTTATCCCTTAAATTCAATTCATCCCCCATTCTTAATCGTAATTCCGAAAGCGCTTTACGAGTTTTATTCTTTTCTCCGGCTAGTATCAGGATAAGATCACCGGGAGATGCATGAAAAGTTTCAGCCCACTTCCTCAGGTCTTCTTCTCCAAAAAATTTATCAACGGAAGATTTAAAGGAGCCATCCTCACTATATTTCACATAAACCAATCCTTTGGCACCAATCTGGGGCTTTTTAACAAAATCGGTAAGTTCATCCAACTGCTTCCTCGTCCGTCCGGCCTCTCCTGGCACACAGATTCCTATCACCAATTCTGCCTGATCAAAAACATTAAATCCATTACCCTTTGCCAGATCATCCAGTTCCACAAAGGTCAGTTCAAATCTTGTATCGGGTTTATCAGATCCGTAACGACTCATCGCCTCTTCATAAGGCATACTAGGAAAATCAGGAAGTTCTATTTTCTTTATCGATCTGAACAGGTGCCTGACCAGACCTTCAAATGTCGATAATATATCATCCTGGGTTACAAAAGACATCTCACAATCAATCTGGGTGAACTCCGGCTGGCGGTCAGCGCGCAGGTCTTCATCTCTGAAACATTTTACGATCTGAAAATACCGGTCAAATCCGGAAACCATCAGGATCTGCTTAAATGTTTGCGGCGACTGTGGCAAGGCATAAAACTCCCCGGTGGTTACCCTGGAAGGAACAACAAAATCCCTGGCACCTTCCGGCGTGGATTTGATCAGAAAGGGAGTTTCTATTTCAATAAAACCAACCGTATTGAAATAATGCCGTGTCTCGACCATAAGTTGATGCCTCAATTTCAAATTTTCCTGTAACGGTCTTCTTCTTAGGTCGAGATAACGATATTTCATCCTCAGATCATCACCGCCATCCGACTCATCTTCGATTGTAAAGGGAGGAACTTTAGATGGATTCAGGATTTCCAATCCAGTAATGAACACTTCAACCTCACCGGTTGGCATTTTATCATTCCTGGAGAATCTTTCCACCACTTCGCCGCTGGCCCGAACAACAAATTCTCTGCCCGATTCCCGTACCTTATTAATTATTTCTGCATCGGTTTTACTTTCATCAAAGACAAGCTGGGTGATCCCATAACGATCACGCAAATCTATCCAGATCATCCCGCCCTTATCTCTTATTCTCTGTATCCATCCGCAAAGGGTGACCTTCTCACTTATATTGGAAACACGTAATTCGCCACAAGTATGTGTTCTAAGCATGTTGGTATTTTTTAATGACCAGTAAATTTACAAATTGATCAAAAGAGTTTCGCTGTTTACAAAAAAATGATTATTTGCTTCCGGGTATTTTTTGGTAGTATCTGCTCAGAGCAATGCTTAATTGTATAATTTTACGATAAATATTGTCAATATTTTATTTCAATCCATATGGTACGATATATCAGTCTGGTGGTAGTTTTCTTCCTTTTCTCGGCGCAGCAGGTAAAAATGGCAAAAACCAGGATCAGTGATAATATTACCGCCCGGTTACCAGCCGACTTCTCACTTCTGCCACCGGAAGAGCTGGCGTTTAAGTCGGCTTCCTACCGGATGCCCATAGCCTATTATACAGACCCGGCCAGACAAATTGACTTCAGCGTGAATAACTCCGTGACCAAATGGCAGTCCACTGATATTTCCCTTGTTCAGGAAATTTATAAAAGTAATATCAATAACCTTTTCGATGAAGTGGATTTTTTAAATGAAGGGATAGAGACAATAAATAATAGAGATTATATTACCTTTGAGTTTTTGGGTACCATAATGCCGGGAGAAAGCCTGGTAAAGCAAGAAGTACCGGTACGCAAATATTTCTACATACAGTATACCATCAAAGAAGGAATGATCTATATTTTCACATTTATCGCGCCTATGCGTCAGAAAGAAGAATGGCAGCCGGTGGCCGGAGAAATAATGCATAGCATTAATATCAAATGATCTATGGACATCAAGCTGTTATCCGATGAATATTTTATGCGTGAAGCGCTGAAACAAGCCCGGATCGCCTTTGATGAAGATGAGGTTCCTGTGGGTGCGATCGTAGTGTGCAATAATCATATTATTGCCAAAGCCTATAATCAAACAGAAAAGCTTCAGGATTCAACTGCACACGCGGAAATGATCGCGCTTACCTCAGCATTTAATTATTTGGGGTCGAAATACTTGACAGAATGCACATTATATGTTACACTAGAACCATGTGTAATGTGTGCCGGAGCCCTTTACTGGGCGCAGATCGGAAAACTTAAATATGGTGCAGAAGACCCCCAAAGAGGATATACAAAGGTAAAAAAGAACATCCTGCATCCGACAACTGAAGTAAAAGCACAAATTTTATCTGAAGATTGTAAACAAATCGTCGATAAATTCTTTATTAAATTAAGAAGTTAGAAAAAATTTATGTTTAACCTAAAAAATTATTAATTATGGCATTCGAACTACCGAACTTACCCTATGCATTTGATGCATTAGAACCACATATCGATGCGCAGACCATGGAAATTCACCATGGTAAACATCATGGAGGATATGTAACCAAATTAAATGCGGCCGTTGAAGGAACAGGCCTGGAAGGCAAAAACATTGAAGAGGTTATGAAATCAGTGGGCAGCCTGTCATCAGCTGTTCGAAATAACGGAGGCGGTCATTTCAACCATTCCCTTTTCTGGACCGTTATGTCGCCCAATGGCGGTGGCAATCCCTCAGGAGAACTTGCTACGGAAATTGATAAAAAATTTGGATCGTTTGATAAATTCAAGGAAGAATTCGGCAACGCCGCGGCCACACGCTTCGGCTCCGGATGGGCCTGGCTCTGTCTTGATAAAAATAAAGAGTTATTCGTAACCTCCACGGCCAATCAGGATAACCCAGTGATGGATATCGCCGAGAATCCAGGAACACCGATACTGGGACTTGATGTCTGGGAGCATGCCTATTATCTTAAATATCAGAACAAGCGCCCGGATTATATCTCGGCTTTCTGGAATGTAGTGAATTGGGAGGAAGTAGAAAGAAGATTTATTACAGCATAAACAACTTGTGAAAGAGGCAGGTCCGCCGGGCCTGTTTCTTTTATTTTGCTTTTACAAGCAGGGATCTAAGCTCAGCGAGGTCATCCCTGAGTCTTGCAGCCTCAATAAAATCAAGATCTTTCGCTGCCTTTTCCATCTTTTTCTGTGTCTGGTCTATCAGTTTGGTTAGCTGTTTTTTATCCAGATACTTAACAACGGGATCTGAAGCGATCGAAGCTTCTTCCTGCTCTACATAATAATTTTTTATTCCCTTTTTTGAATCCGCAACCTTGGTCTGGTTAAATATTTCTCCCTTTGATTTAAATATTGTCTTCGGTTCTATATTATTGGCATTGTTGTAATCCATCTGTATCCTTCTTCTTCTATTGGTTTCATCAATAGCCGACTTCATGGATTCGGTAATGGTATCGGCATACATAATTACCTTGCCGTTAATATTTCTTGCCGCCCTTCCGATAGTCTGGACCAGGGACCGCTGATTCCTTAAGAAACCTTCCTTATCTGCATCAAGTATGGCAACCAGTGAAACTTCAGGCAAATCAAGCCCTTCCCTTAATAAGTTCACACCCACCAGCACATCGAATTCCCCTAATCGCAATTCCCTTAAAATTTCAACACGGTCAAGAGTATCTACTTCAGAATGAATATACCGGCATTTTATTCCTACCTGGTCAAGGTATTTGCTAAGTTCTTCGGCCATCCTTTTGGTTAAGGTGGTAATCAAAATCCGCTCATGCCTGCTTATTCTGATATCAATTTCTTCCAATAAATCATCGATTTGGTTGGTACTGGGCTTGACCTGGATCTCGGGATCCAGCAATCCGGTGGGCCTGATGATCTGCTCAACTACAATTCCTTCAGATCTTCTTAATTCGTATTCCGCCGGGGTAGCACTGACAAAGATAACCTGATTGATCAATGACTCAAACTCATTGAAGGTCAACGGTCTATTATCCAGGGCTGCGGGTAATCTGAAGCCATAATCGACCAGATTCACCTTCCTTGACCGGTCGCCACCCCACATGGCCCTCACCTGTGGTAAGGTCACGTGACTCTCATCGATGACCATCAGATAGTCTTCCGGAAAATAATCAAGAAGGCAGAATGGGCGCGTCCCCGGTTTCCGGCGGTCAAAATACCGGGAATAATTCTCTATTCCGGAACAATAGCCCAATTCACGCATCATTTCCATGTCAAACTCTGTCCGCTCCTGAATTCTCTTACTTTCAATATACCTCCCTTCGGATTCAAAAAATGATACCTGGCTGACCATATCGTCCTGTATCTCTTCAATAGCCACCTGAAGTTGGTCCTTGCCTGTCACAAAAAGATTGGCCGGGTATATAGTAATGGCATGTTCTGTTTCGATCTTCCTTCCCGATTGAGGGTCAATACGGTCAATTTTCTCGATTTCATCATCCCAGAAATATATTCGATAGGCAAAATCACCATAGGCAATATAGATATCCACTGTATCGCCTGTTACCCTGAAGGTGCCTCTTCTGAAGTCTATATCAGACCGGCTGTAAAGTATATCAACAAGGGTAAATAAAAACTGATTCCGTGGAATCCTGTCTCCAATACGCAGACGGATTACATTCTTGCCGAATTCATCCGGGTTGCCAATGCCGTAAATACAGGAAACGGAAGCCACTACGACCACATCCCTGCGTCCCGATAGCAAAGCTGAAGTGGCACTTAACCGCAATTTATCAATTTCCTCATTGATAGAAAGATCCTTTTCAATATATACATTGGAGGTGGGTAAATACGCTTCCGGCTGGTAATAATCATAATACGAAATAAAATATTCTACTGCGTTATCAGGAAAAAACTGCTTGAACTCACCATAAAGTTGTGCCGCAAGGGTTTTGTTGTGACTAAGAACAAGTGTTGGCCGGTTAACATTAGCTATTACATTGGCAATTGTGTAGGTTTTACCCGATCCTGTCACTCCCAGTAATGTCTGAAACTGATCGCCCTGAGCAAGCCCTTCAGAAAGCTGTGCGATAGCATCGGGCTGATCACCCGTAGGTTGGTAATCACTGATAATCTTGAAATCCATAATATCTTCTATTTATTCCAGATCTCCCATGACCGTTCAGCCTGAAAAACAAGCATTTCCATTCCGTTTTTTATTTTTGCTCCGTTATCCTGTCCTTTTTGAAGGAATAAGGTCGTATCAGGGTTATAAATTAAATCGAATAAATAAAACCTGCTATCTATAAGATCGTAAGGCAGGTTTGGCGCTTCATTTACATCAGGATACATGCCAACTGGCGTAGTGTTAATGATTAATCGATAGGCAAGTATTAATTCAGGGTCGTCCGTAAAAGTTCCATAGGTTAAGTCGCCTTTATTTTCCCTTCTGGAAACCGTTTTATAGTTGACGTTGCAATCTTCAAGCACCGCAAGAATGGCCTTTGCCGCCCCTCCTGTACCCAGTACCAGGGCCCTTACCTGACGAATAGCCGGCCCGATCCATTTCTCCAATGATTTTCGGAATCCGTAATAATCACTATTATGCCCGATCAGATGACCATTTTCATGAAAACGAATTACATTTACAGCACCAATTTTCCCGGCATAATGATCGAGGTTGTCAAGATAGGGTATTATCTTTTGCTTATAAGGGATGGTCACATTTAAACCCTGCAATGCAGGATAAGCTTTGATTAGAGCAGGAAAATCTGATATTTCCCGTAACTCGTAATTATCATACGAACAGTCTGTAATATTTTCCTTGGTGAACTTTTCGGCGAAAAATTTTTTTGAAAAGGAATGTGACAAAGGGTATCCTATCAATCCAAACTTTCTCATTATAAATTCTGTTTTTTTGCCGTTTTTTCAATCATAATAACGGTAAGCATTCCTATGGTAATAAACAGTATAGCCAACCATGTTTCGGATGATAAAAAGGAAGGCATGAACCAATGATAACTTTCAACCACATATTGACCTTCCTTTGTAATAAGCATTCCGTTGGTATCTTTGAGATACACAGGTTCCTTCCAGGGCCATATGATCAACAGGGAGCCAAGAATAAATCCTGTTAACAAGGCTATTGTGAAATCCCGGTAACGATCCAGCAGGTAGGCAATAATCCGGGACAGAAAGACAAAACCAATGATACTGCCAAAAACGACCGGCAAAATGATCCTGATATTGAAATCCGGGATAGCTTCAAGAAAAATGAGCTGATAATTTCCCATAAGGATCAAAACAAAAGATCCTGATAATCCAGGTAATAACATGCTGGCCATGGCCACCACTCCACAAATAATAAGATATAATAAATTATCATTCTGACTGGCCGGGTTCAAATAGGCTATAGCCAGAGCCGAGATCGTTCCAACAACCAATGCAAGGAAAGTACCCGGGTGCCAATATTTGATTGTTCTACCAACATAATATACTGAGGCTATTATGAGGCCGAAAAAGTATGCCCATACATAAATCGGATAGAAGTCAAATAAAAAACTTAACAGTTTACCCAGGCTAATAATACTAATGGCTACACCTGAAAAAAGGAAAAACAAAAACCCCAGATTTACGTGCCGGGATAATTCAGAAAATCTACCCGAGAAAAGCAGTCTGATGGCCTTCAGGTCCAGTGATTTAAGTGAATGGATCAATTCATCATAAACATTGGTTATAAAGGCAATGGTGCCACCGGAAACCCCGGGGATTACATTGGCTGCTCCCATTGCCATCCCTTTTAAAAATATAATCACTCGTTCCTTCATACATAGGTCTTGTAAAATGAAAAAAAGATCGTAACATCATTTCATATTACGATCTTTTTATATGACGATGTCTTAGATTCCTATTGAATACTTTCTTTTTTCCGGGAAATAAAATGATTGAAGGTATCCCCTCTCAGGCCAAGTCTTATCGTTTCTACAGGAATTAATTCATTCGGTGCGATATTACCAAGGTTCACATTGGCACCTAGTAATTTTATAAACCAGACTTGTTGTGCTTTTAGTGGCGCTTCCCAGATGATCTTTTCAAATGGGATTTTGGTCAGGATCTCTTCAACAAGGCCCGATCGAACTTCTCCGCTCGACCTGAATAAGCCTACAGTACCACTCTCCCTGGCCTCACCGATCACTTTCCAGGAACCTGCATCAAGTTCAGCCTGCATCTGTGCAATCCATTTATAGGGGGGTATGATCTTCTCCGCATCCTTAGAGCCCACTTCAGACAGAACGGTCACATATTCCGAAAGTTTTCGTATATATTCACATTTTACATCATGATCCATCTCAAGCGATCCATCAGATACTTCAGCATATCCTATGTTGAATTTATCAAGCGCCTTAACATAATCCTGGAACTGATCTCTTATTATAAAAGCTTCAAATAATGTTCCTCCAAAATAGGTCGGTATCCCTGCCTCTGTGTATACCTGGATTTTTTCTTTCAGATTAGGCGTTACAAAGGAAGTTCCCCATCCCAGCTTAACAATATCAACATAAGCGCTGCTGATACTGAGAAAGTCTTCAGCCTCGCGAATACTAAGACCTTTATCAATCACCATTGTAAAGCCTGTTTCCCTTGGCTTAGATGTTCTTTCAGGTATATCTTTTAAAAAGTAATTCATCAGAAATTTTCTTTTCTGTATTGATCTATAATTTTAAATAATGCTTTCTGCGTCTGTAATTTAGGAAAAAATTCAAGAAGAACTGTATGGTTTTCAAAATTAAGCACGAGTGCATTTTCGAGATAGTTAAAAGCCTCTTTATACCTTCCGGCAGCGATCAGGTAGGCCGTGGCCCGATAATACAATTCCGAACCTTCGGGCATTTCATCAATACCCCGTAAAATGATATCAATGGCTTTTTCAAAATCACCCTGCTCGTAAAAAATTTGAGACCATTTCAGCCAGATCTCCTTGTTAGCAGGGTCTAATATACATGCTTCTTCCCAGGCATCCACACTGGACACAATGTTTCCCAGTTTATACTCCGTATCCGCCACAGCGATCCAGTATTCAGCATTATCCGGATCAAGCTTCAACGCCTTGTTTAAAAAATGAATTGATTCATACCATTTATCCTGAGCATTAAGACAGATCCCTACCCCATACCAGGCCTCATCATTAAAATTGTCTAATTTTATGCCCTTCTGGTAATACTTGATCGCAAGGTCATAATGTTCCATCTTTTCATAGACATTACCAAGGCTTACAGAGGTTTCCGCGGAAGGGCCTTCAATTTCAAGGGTCTTCTTATAGGCATCCAGCGCCTTAGAATATTTTTCCACCGTGAGATAGGTATTACCCAGGTTGAAGTATGCAGAGGCAAAGGTATCATCAATGGCTATCGCAAATTCATAGGCATTGATAGCTTCTTCATTTTTTTCCAGTTTACTGAATACGATACCCAGGTTGTACCATGCATATTGTGAATAAGGATCCTGATCAATGAATTTATTATAAAACTCCACGCTGCCTTCCAGTTCTCCGATCAGATCAAGGCAGTAAGCAAGCTCATAAAGCACATTTTCATTATTAATATTTATCTCAAGGGCATTTTTATAATTTTGTATCGCACTTTCATAATTACCGGCCGTCTGATAAGACATACCTATACTGAAATATACCTCGTCTTTATTTTCACTTCCTGAGAGCGCTCGCTCATATTCTTCTACAGCTTCAAGATGACGACCCATCATTGAGTATACTGATCCCTTCAGTAAAAGGATCTCCTCATCATTAGGCTGAAGTACCAGGGCTGCCTCCAGATGATCGATGGCTTCCTGATAATCTCCCAGGCTTGAAAGTATCTGGGCCTTGTCAAGCTTCAGTTCCGTGGAATAGGGATACCTGTCTATAGCAACATTACAGGTGTTAAGTGCTTCTTTAAAGTGATTATTATCCATGTAATAATCGATGATCTTTTCAAATGATTCCAACGGAAAATATTCGAGCGCATCATTCCCTAGTTGCTCTTCATAATTCCTGACAAGGTCAGAAAGGCTATCATGATTATTCTGCTCCTCCATCGGATTCTTTAGGTGATCATGTTGCTATGAAAAGATCCTGATAATTTAAATGATTGAAAATCAAACAATAATTATTATTCCCTTGCTACAAATATGACCTAACTTCAGGAAAAAATTAGTTATTTCGATAAGATTTTTTAATGAAAATCGCCGGGGAATGGTTATGTTCTGCCCAGGAATCTAGACAAGTAATTCTTCTTCCTTTCCTTATAATATCCACTGCCGTAACCATAACCATAATGTAATCCGCGGCCTGAACGGACGCTGTTTAGCACGAAATACAGATGCGGGAATTTATGAATGGTATTATTCTTTAAAGTATATTCTATGAACTGACTTCTGGAATAATCGACACGAAGAACATATAATTGAATATCAGCCATTTTCATTACCAGCACGCCATCTGTTACAATTCCAGTCGGAGGAGTATCGATAAATATCAGATCATATTCCTGTTTCATTTCCTCAAGTATAGCACTCATCTGAGGGGACATGATCAGTTCTGAAGGATTGGGCGGTATTGGTCCGGCCATAAGAATGTCCAGGTTGGAAATTCCGGTTCTATTGATGCAGTCTTTCAGTGTATGTTTTCCGATCAGGATAGTGCTAATCCCGATATCAACATTTATATTTTTAAAAATCCGGTTTAACTTCGGCTTCCTCAAATCGAGATCCATCATTAAAACCTTTTTCCCCGATTTAGCATAAATGGCTGCCAGATTGACACCAATAAAAGTTTTTCCCTCCCCACTGACCGTAGAGGAGATAGAAACAATTTTTGAACCTTTCCCCGCCATAATAAATTGCATATTGGTTCGAAGCGAACGGAATGCTTCGCCAACGGCAGTATGTTCATTTTCATCCACTACAAGCTTTGCATGCAATAGCTTTTCCTTAGAATAGTCAGGGATAGTACCCAGTATCGGGATATCTGTCTGCCTCTCCACCTCCTGGATACCCGTTATTTTATTGAAAGAAAGATAACCAATTCCAACGATAAAGAACGTTAACATAAACCAGCTTGCTAATCCAACACCGTAAGCAAGTCCCTGTTTGGGTTTCAGTGGCTGAACTGGCAGATTGGCGGAAGAGAGGATCTTAAAGTCAGTAACCGTCCCGGCCATCGCTAACTGGAATTCGGCCTTTCGCTGCATCAGTGACAGGTAAAATTCTTCATATAGGGAATAATACCGTTGACTTTTGGAATATTCTGTGTTCTTTGAAGGTAATTCAACGAAATTACGTTCCAATTTTGACTTTCTTATCGATAATTCCCGGATTTGATTTCGTATATCTGAAATATATTCGTCGATAAAGGTATGGATCCGGTCATAAATGATTGCGATCTCCCGGGTTCTCAGACGGTAGGCTTGGGTATTTTTGTTGTAGGATAACAGTATGGATTCACTATGCTCAAGGAGTTCATTTAGGTTATTGATCTCCTCACGAACAGAAGCAGGAAGTATCCTGTAATCATTAATACCAAGATTGATCTGTTCTCCCGAATCAAGTTCTGATTTCAGGTCTATCATCCGCGATAAGTTAAACTCCAGATGATAACGTTGTGAATCGATTCTATTTAATAACTGGATCGTCTCGCTCAAATTGTCCTGCAGATCAATGGTCTTGTTTTTAACAATAAAATTTTCAAAATAGTCTTCGAAATTGGAGAGACGTTCTTCCGTAGATGCTAACTGCTGGTTGAGGAATTCTATTTTTTGTGAATTTGCCTTTGTTTTTTCCTCCTTGGTGTACTGCAGGTATATCGTATCGATGGCGTTTACAAGATCGCGTGCCTTTTGCTTGTTAAAATCTTTAAAGGATATCTCAATAGTATTTGTGTTTAGTTTTAAGGGTTGTACACTGAAATTTTCTTCAATATAATTCAGTTGGGAATGGCGGCTATTGACAGTGAAAAAATATTGTGCATCGGATGCCTGAGAATCATAGTCACTTGTGCAAGTAAGAATGAAATCAAAATGTTCCGTTTTAACTGGTTGGTCAAAAAGAAAATCATTATTCTCATCTATTCCTTTCAGCGTATAGGATAAATTGAATTTCTCCTTGTTAATTATTTCAACTTTAAACGGTATATCATATACATCAGGGTCATAAATGGTATATTGGACATCAAAAGGGGCATTCGGGTACCGTTCGTCAACCAGTATATTTCCGATGGTATAAATACTTACATCCAGTTCAACCGCATCGATGATCTTATTAAAGAAGAGGCTGGACTTCAATAATTCAATTTCACTTAAAAGATTATTATAGGATTGGTCTTCATCAATATTGTTTAATCCCAGGAATGAAGCTTCACTTTTGATATCCAACTTTAAAACCGATTTTGATTCATACAGGGGTTTTGTATACCTGATGACCAGATAGGCACTTAGAACGGCAATTATAAACAGCAGCGTTATCCAGGGGAAAAGTCTTTTTAAAATAGTAAAAAACTTATCCCTGTCAAAGGAAAGCACGCTGTCCTCCTGATCAATTTCCTGAATGTACTTTAAATCCTCCAATGATCAATATTCCTAATTACTCAAACTTAATATTGCCACAATAAGGGCTATGGTACTTGTAAGGATACTCACCAATGGCCCGATATCCCTGGTCGATTCTGATACTACACGGACTACAGGTTCAACATAAATAATATCGCCGGAATATACCTGTAATCCGGCAACCTTCATCCCTTCAATTGTCGAAAGATCGATCAATTGTACCTGCGGATCATTAAGATCGCCTCTGATCAGTCTGATATTATGAACCTTGGCATCTTTTTCAATACCTCCGGCCAGGGCAAGCACCTCGATAAGATTCATCCCTTCATTCTCAAGCGGTATTACTTCTCCTCCAATAGCCCCGATAACAATTACCCGTTTATTTGCATATTGCAAGACTACATAGGGATCCTTATAATATTCACTGAAATTATTTTCCAGTTTTTTTTCGGCTTCCCTGATCGTAAGGCCTGCAACCTCAACTTCTCCGATCAGGGGTACTTTAACCTTTCCGTCTTTTTCAACAAAATAAAAAGTTGGTTCGCGACGAAGATTATTGGCATTCAGGTCTTTTTGTAATTCATAATCAGGATCGATAATACGCTCTCCTTCGTTCGTATAAACACGGATGTCGAGCCGGTCATTCACCTGGATCCTGTAACTTTTTTCAGCCAACTCCTGCTGTTGGGCAAGATCCCGTGGATAGCCTTCCTCCCCTGTTTTGAACATGATATGCTGTTTATATGGGGAGCAGGCAATAAAATTAATTATAGAAAAAAAGAATAATAGATCTCGTGATAGTGACATATTCTTCAAGTCATTACTCAAAGATAGAATTCAGGAATTGTATTTTAAACAATATTCTGTTTAAATGAATAAAAAGAAGGCAAATTGGCATCTTTTTCTGAAAGAACCGGGTTATTTATACCCCAATTGATGTTTAAATCAGGATCATTCCAGATAATTCCTGCATCGGAGGAAGGATGATAATAGGCTGTACACTTATATTGCAAGATGCAATCTTCAACAACAAGAAATCCATGGCCAAAGCCTTCGGGAATATAAAGCATATTATTTCTCTCACTGTCAAGGATTAAGGCTACATATTCTCCGTAGGTTTCAGAATCGGGTCGTAAATCAACGGCCACATCGAGAGCCTTACCCGTAACCACCCTGACCAGTTTGCCCTGTTCATGCGGCTTTAATTGAAAATGAATGCCACGCAATACGTCTTTCTTTGAATATGATTGATTATCCTGGACGAATTGAACATCAATACTCTGGCTCAATAAAATATCATTTCGGAACGATTCAAAAAATATTCCACGATCATCACTGATAATCCGGGGAATAAACTCTATTAATCCGGGTATATGAAAACGGTTGACTTCCATGGAACGATGTCAGGCAGGTACTTTGTAATTAATTTGTCCGATCAAATTCAAGTATTTATCAATTACAACATCTTCATTAAAATTATTCTCAATTTTCGTTCTTCCATTCAATCCCATTATCTCTCTCTCAGCAGATGAGTTATTTAACATTTTTTCCATTTTACTGGCAAGGTCATCTGCATCTTTCAGACGGCATAGATATCCGTTATACTGGTCTTCGACCACATTATTACAGCCAGCCACATCTGTCGTTATTATCGGTTTACCCATACCGGCAGCTTCCAACAGGGTTCGGGGCGTACCCTCGCGGTATGATGGAAGAACCACGCAATCCGCTTTCTTAATATATTCCCTTACATCAGTAACTCTTCCGCGGTAATCGATAAGTTGTTCATCGATCCATTCATGGATCTGCCTGGCCGGGATCCCGCGTTTATGCTTTTCGTCAATGGCGCCAACAACCTGAAATCTGGCATCGATACCTTTCTGTTTTAATTTTCGAATCGCTTCGATAAACTCATAAATTCCTTTGTCACGGATAAGCCTGGAAACAAGTAAAAAGGTGAATTTCCCGGTTGATTTGTGCTTTTCAGGGAAAAACCGCTGAATATCCAGGCCGGATCCCGGCACAATATCGGATACTTCTTTATTGATGATCCTGCTTTTAATAAACAGGTCACAATCCTCATTATTCTGGAAAAGTATTTTGTTGGGATATCGGAAGGCTAGTTTGTACATCATTTTTGCTATGAGCGATACTAGCCCTTTCTTCAGGAAAACTGTTCCCAATCCACAGACATTATTAATACTAGGAATATTTAAAAGCCTTGCGGCAAGAGTTCCATAAATATTAGGCTTGATAGTGAAATGAAGGGCGACATCCGGCCTGACCCGTTTATATATCCTGTATAGCTCATATGTTAAAGCCATATCCTTTACCGGATTGGCCCCCCGGCTGTCCATGGTCACCTTCTCATAAATACATCCTGCATCGACCAGGGTTTTGGAATATTCGTCTTCCGGTGCAATGGCTATTACATCATGACCATTATCGATCAAGGACTTAATTAAGCCCATGCGGAAATTAAAAATATTCCAGGAAGTATTTAATACAATTGCAATTCTCATTACTCCTAATTTCAATTTTCATAACTTTTCCAACAAAAGGATAAGTTATTACGTAAAATTGATATAAATTTCTACGAAGTTAAACAGTGAAATCAACAAACCCTTATCGCATTGAACTGACGGTGCAAATATAGCTACTTTTATATATATACAGTTAACCAGCGGATGGTAACTTATAAATAGTACAAGATTTTAACAATTTAATTATATTATGCAGGAATTGATAGAAGTTGGACATAAAAGGATGTCTGCAGTACTGGTTGCATTGATCAGTCAGAGGCAGACTGAAATACAAACAAATGAATATCTTGATGAGTTGGCTTTTCTCGCCGAGACCCTTGGTATTGATACCAGGCACACATTCACGCAGAGACTGGATACTCCTGATGTAAAGACTTTTGTTGGAAAAGGAAAGCTGGAAGAGATAGTAACTTATGTTAAAGCCATGGACATTGACATGGTGATCTTTGATGATGACCTGAGCCCTTCGCAACTCAGAAATCTTGAAAAGCAACTTAAAGTTAATGTTTTTGACCGTTCACTCCTCATCCTTGAAATATTTCTGAAAAGAGCAAAGACATCACAGGCAAAAACCCAGGTGGAACTGGCGAGGTATCAATATTTGCTTCCGCGGCTGACCCGTATGTGGACGCACCTTGAAAGGCAGCGTGGTGGAACCGGAACAAGGGGTGGCGCCGGCGAGAAAGAGATTGAAACAGACCGGAGGATCATCCGGGAAAAGATCACCATCTTAAAGAAAAAACTTGAAAAAATAGATCAACAGAATGCCACGCAGCGCAAAAGCCGCTCGGCTATCACACGCGTGGCTCTGGTGGGTTATACGAATGTAGGTAAGTCCACCCTCATGACCTTATTATCAAAGTCAACTGTTTTTGCCGAGGACAAGTTGTTCGCTACCGTGGATTCGACTGTTCGAAAGGTCGTGATTGACGGTATCCCTTTTCTGCTTTCAGATACTGTTGGGTTTATCCGGAAACTGCCGCATACACTCGTTGAAAGTTTTAAATCCACTCTTGATGAGATCAGGGAAGCCGATATACTCATGCATATAGTGGACGTTTCACATCCGGGATTTGAAGAGCAGATAGAGATTGTAAACAATACTCTGGCTGAGATCAATGCCGCCGACAAACCGACAATTCTAATATTCAATAAAATTGACCTGTATATACAGATGCTTGAATCATCGGAAGATAACCTGGAGTTGAACGGAGCGGAAAATCTGAAACTGATTCGTAAACATTACGCTGCCAGAAGCAACCATAGCACGGTATGTATATCGGCCTCAGAACGAGAAAACATTGGTGAATTAAGAAAAAAACTGGGGAAACTGGTCGCCAAACGGCATTATACTATTTATCCCAATTATTTGAAAAACGAGATATATTGAATTATTTTTGCAGCGGTTGGGGCTATCAAAGCTTGAAGCTCAAAGTTCAAAGCTGGAAGGGCAGGCAGAAGGAGTGACTTTAATTCATAATTTTTAATTCATTTTTGCCTTTGGCAAAAAAATGGCCTCGTAGTTCAATGGATAGAATAGGAGTTTCCTA
>CAZYDB010000005.1:34142-37179 GCA_964645995.1 uncultured Roseivirgaceae bacterium | reverse complement strand
TGGAGATTTTCTATCCCCTCCTTTTTCAGGGAAATTATATCCTTTTCCTGACGAACCCCGGCGTAGACATTGAAACCTTTTTGTGCAAGATAAAGAGCGGACGCACGCCCAATTCCTGTGCTGGTTCCGGTGATTAGGATTGGCGGTAAGGTATGTATCATAATTAAAATATTAAATTCCAGGCATAAAAGCAGACATAAAAGCAGACAAAAAAGCAATATACCGCCTGGGATAAATTAATCCGCACGTTAATAAATTTAAATTAAAATCTATTATAAGATTTATCTTCTGCCTCTTTATTTACCTTAAGAATTCGGTATATTAGTTAAACTGATTTTTTAATATTTAAAGATGGAGCGCAAACGTACCGCTTATGTACCATCAATATTTTTAATTATCACCGGAATAATAATTACACTGGAGAATTATCATATGATCACCAGGGTATCCCATCACTGGCCGTTTTTACTTTTGATCATGGGCCTGGGCTTTATACTTCTTTTTTTTAACAAGAACCGGTCGGACGGTGTATTGTTATGGCTGGGATCTTTTCAATTTTTTCTGGGTCTTTTCTTTTACTATCTTAATGCTGCCTCCTGGAAACAGCTGGTAACCCTATGGCCGGTATTTCTTGGGATTGTCGGTTTCAGTTTTCTGAGTGTAGCTGTGTTTACCCGCCGCATGATTTTTGGATATTTTTCCAGTGCATTCATCGCTCTTTTTATTATTTTCACTTTAGTGTTCAGTATATCCTATAGACTATGGCCTCTCTCATTTGTGGTCTTTGGTATATCCCTGCTGATCAATGAGTCTTTGCAACGAAAAATGGATCATTAACAATTATCAGATGGAAAATAAAAATGGAATTCGGGTATTGTTTGTAGAGCCCAGGGGAGCCGCCGCCAATGTGTTTGATAAGTTCATGAATATTCCCATGCTTGGGCCATTGTATCTTGCCACAATCATTGACCGGGCGGGATATGAAGTTTCGATTGTGAATGAAAATATTATACGCAGGGAGGTCGGCCTGGAAGAGCTGGAACAGACAGATATCCTGTGCTTGAGTTGTATGACAGCTACCATAGGACGCGGGAAAAAAATAGCCCGGGAATATAAAAAGATCAGGCATGCGAAAGGCCTGGAATCATGGTCCATCGTTGGAGGTATTCATGCCAGCATGATCCCTGAAGATGTGGTTGGTGATTTCGACCAGGTCTTCATCGGGGAAGGAGAGACCAGAATACTTGATCTGCTTTCAGGGAAGATCAGGGATAAGATAGTGTATGGTGAGCGGCTGGAGGATCTGGATGATGTTCCTGTTCCTGATTTCAGGCTGTTAAAAGGTTGGGAGCATATGAAAGCCTGGCCAATCATGACATCCAGGGGATGTCCTTATAATTGCACTTTCTGTTCTGTAACTGAAATGTTCGGACAGGGTTACCGGATGAAGAGTGTGGAGAAAGTTATTAAAGAGATCAAATCCTATGACCATAATTGGTTATTCTTCGTTGATGACCATTTTGTTGTTAAAAAGAAAAGAACCCAGGAATTGCTGGATGCAATGCACCGGGAGAAGATGCATTTGAGGTGGTCCTGTCAGGTTCGGACCGAGCTAAGCAAGGACCCTCCCCTTGTCGATAATATGCGAAAGGCCGGATGCAAAACAGTCTATATCGGGTTTGAATCCATCAATCCCAAAAGCCTGGAGGAAATGCATAAACATCAGACCGTCAAGGATATTAAAAGATCAGTTACTGTATTTAAGGAATACGGAATTAATATTCACGGGATGTTCATGTTTGGCAGTGATTCTGACACAAAGGATATCTTTAAAACCACGTCGAAATTCTGCAGGGAAAGTGGACTGACCAGTGTTCAGTATATGATCATGACCCCGCTTCCCGGGACGGAATTGTACAGGCAACTCGAAAATCAGGGACGGTTGTTGCATAAGAAATGGGAGTTTTATGATGCGATGCATGTGGTCTTTCAGCCTATGAAGCTTTCAGCCTATGAACTTCAACAGGGGATGATCGAATGCTATAACGATTTTTATTCCTATACCCATGCTTTTAATGATGCATTGAATGTTTTTGCTGAAGCTTTAGTAAATGTAGGGAAAGGAGTATTCTATAAATTCAATAAGCGGACGCTGATTTCCATTCTTGTAAAAGCCTTGGGGCGTCGTATAGTAAAATCGTGGGTAGAGAATAATCAAAGATACCTGGGCTATCTGTATATTATGGATGGTAAAAAAGACAAAAATCCCGATTACTGACGGGGAGAGGGCCTCTTCATGATCTCAGCCTGAAATTTTATGGAATAACAAAAAAACCTGCCAGATTTCCGGCAGGTTTTTTCATTTCAATGCTTTGTCCAGGGTATACCCTCCGGCAGTTATTCTTAATTCTTACTATGCTGTTGTATCCATCGTATCTTCTTTCTTCTTACCTTCCTTCAGCACAGCCTGTGCAGCAGCAAGACGTGCGATCGGAACCCGGTAAGGAGAGCAACTCACATAATCAAGGCCCACACGATGACAGAATTCTACTGAACTTGGTTCACCACCATGCTCACCGCAGATTCCAGTCTTAAGGTTCTTTTTCGTTTTCCTTCCTTCTTTAACAGCGATTTCAACGAGGCGGCCTACGCCTTCCTGATCAAGTTTCTGGAAAGGTTCTGCCTGGTAGATGCCTTTTTCAACATACATCGGCAGGAATTTACCCGAGTCGTCACGGCTTAGTCCCAGTGTGGTCTGTGTCAGGTCATTGGTCCCGAAGCTGAAGAAATCAGCCTCTTCGGCAATTTTTTCAGCGGTCAGTGCTGCCCGCGGCAACTCGATCATCGTACCAATGAGGTATTTTAATTCAACCACATGCTTATCAATAGTTTCCTTCGCCACCCGTTGGATGATCTCTTTCTGATGGGAAAGTTCTTCTTTGGAGGTGATCAGCGGAACCATGACCTCCGGGATGGCTTCGATACCCTTTCGCTTGCATGCACAGGCGGCTTCGAAGATCGCTTTAGCCTGCATTTC
>CAZYDB010000005.1:27781-34132 GCA_964645995.1 uncultured Roseivirgaceae bacterium | reverse complement strand
GGATAAAGAATACCCAAGCGGCAGCCCCTGGTACCCAGCATCGGGTTAAATTCATGGAGGCTTTCCACCTTATCAAGAAGGTCTTCACGTTTACGGATCTGCTTGATCAGTTCATTCATCTTCTCCAGTGACTTGGCTTCTTTCAATCCCAATTTCAGGTCGAGGAGTTCATCCATCAGCTCGATACGGCTTGGCAGGAATTCATGTAAGGGAGGATCCAGAGTACGGATCGTTACAGGAAGGCCATCCATGGCTTCAAAGATACCCATGAAGTCTTCTATCTGCATGGGCAGCAATTTTGAAAGAGCTGCCTTTCGGCCAACTTCATCATCGGCCATGATCATCTCTCGAACGGCGATGATCCTGTCTGGCTCGAAGAACATATGTTCGGTACGGCAAAGACCGATGCCCTCAGCACCGAATTCGCGGGCTATCAACGCATCATGAGGTGTGTCGGCATTAGTCCTGACGCCCAGTCTTTTTATTTTCTCAGCCCAGCCCATCAGTTTTCCAAAGCTGCCGGAGATCTCAGGATTTACTGTTGGCACCTGGCCAAGGATCACTTCACCGGTACTTCCATTCAGTGAGATCCAGTCGCCTTCCTTGACAACCGTGTCACCTACCCTGAACTGTCGGGCGGAATAGATTACCAGAACGTCTTTACATCCTGCCACACAACATTTACCCATACCACGGGCTACAACGGCAGCATGTGATGTCATACCGCCTCTGGAGGTAAGGATACCTTCAGCAGCATTCATACCACCGATGTCTTCAGGTGATGTTTCTACCCGTACAAGGATCACTTTCTCACCCTTGGCGGCCATTTCTTCAGCGTCATCAGCATGGAATACCACTTTACCGGTAGCAGCACCGGGAGAAGCGGGTAGCCCCTTGGTGATCACATCCAGCTTGGCTTTCGGGTCAAAAGTAGGATGCAGCAGTTGGTCAAGTTGGACGGGCTGAACCCTCATGATCGCCTCGTCGGTACTGATCATACCGCTATCAACCATCTCTACGGCAATCCTCAGCGCCGCTGCCGCTGTCCTTTTACCGGTCCTGGTCTGTAGCATCCAGAGCTTGCCTCTTTCAATGGTGAACTCAACATCCTGCATATCCCGGTAATGCTTTTCAAGCTTCTGACGGATCTCAGCGAGTTCCTTATAGTTGTCAGGCATAAGGGATTCAAGGGTAACGTCGTCTTTACTTTTTCTTCCTGCCTTGTTAATAGGCTGAGGTGTACGTATGCCGGCAACCACATCTTCACCCTGGGCATTTACAAGGTATTCACCATAAAACTGGTTTTCACCTGTTGCCGGGTCTCTTGTGAAGGCCACACCGGTGGCAGAATCATTGCCCATATTTCCATAAACCATTGCCTGTACGTTAACGGCTGTTCCCCATTCATGCGGAATATCATTAAGGTTACGGTAGGTGATGGCTCTCGGGTTCATCCAACTACCGAAAACAGCGCCAATGGCTCCCCAGAGTTGTTCCATAGGGTCTTCGGGGAATTTTACTCCTTTTCTTGTTTCAATAGCTTTTTTGAAGTCAACAACCAGTTCCTTAAGATCATTGGTAGTAAGATCCGTGTCCAGCTCAACCGATTTTTCATTCTTTTTCCTTTCGATAATTTCTTCGAAAGGATCCACATCCTCCTTGTCCACAGGCTTGAGGTCCATAACCACATCGCCATACATCTGCACAAACCGGCGGTAGGAATCCCATGCAAAACGGGCATTACCTGTTAATTTGGCCAATCCTTCAACAATTTGGTCATTTAAACCGAGGTTTAATACCGTATCCATCATCCCGGGCATGGAAGCTCTTGCACCGGACCGTACAGAAAAAAGCAACGGGTCTTTGGCGTCGCCAAATTTTTTACCCATTTCCTTTTCTACCTTTTTAAGGTTTTCTTTTACTTGTTCTTCAAGACCTGCCGGATATTGCCTGTCGTTGTCATAAAATTCAGTACAGACATCCGTACTGATCGTAAAACCGGGAGGGACAGGAATACCTAAGTTGCACATCTCTGCGAGGTTTGCTCCCTTTCCACCCAGCAAGCCTTTCATATCTGCTTTACCTTCGGATTTGTTGGCAGCAAAAAAGTAAACGAATTTTTTATCTGATTTCATAAAGATTTACTTTTGATTAAAAAGATGTATAAAAAATGATTGTAATTCATGTTTATCCGGGAACTGAAAAATCGATCCCAAACCATCAGGGCCCCAAAGGTAAATAATGAAAAATGAAAAAATATGGGTAAATGTCATGAAATAAGACTTTTTTAATAAAATAGCATTTAATTAGAAGTTAAATATTGAAAATTGGGTGAACACAAAAAAATATCACTAATCAACGTCAGAAAATCGGTTGTTTTTCTGGTCGTTTATTTTTTATTTGCCGGCTTTCTGAATGCCCAGCAACATGGCTATCGTGATATCCGGCAACATTATCAATCCCAGCAAGCGCGGGAACCCGGGAAAGACGGGGTTATTTCTTTTATTGACGAAACGCGGGTCAGCCTCGATAAAAACCAGCAAATTTATCAGATCATTCTTATCAGGCATGGAGTTCCCCGAATAAAGCGTAAAGGCTGGCTATCCTTTTACGGAGCGCAGGCTTGGCTGGAAGCTTATGATACCGTAGAGGTTTATCCTATTAAGACTTCTCCTGTTTTGATTGATCCGGCGCAGATAACCTTTGTGCGCTCAAGTCCATTGCCCAGAGCCCGGTCAACCGCAGAACAATTGTTCCAAGAGGATTTCATTATCAATTATGATCCCCTTTTTATCGAATTCAGGAACGAGATCGTGCCCCTTCCCTGGATAAAACTACCTGTAAAGTGGTGGAGCCTTACTTCCCGTCTCCTATGGATGGCCGGCCTGCATTCGGGTCGCGTAAGCAGTTTCCCGCAGGAAAAAGAGCGGGCCAGACAAGGCGCCGGAAAACTTGACAGCATAGCCAGACAAGAGCATCGGGTGGTTCTGGTATCCCATGGTTTTTTGAACCGGTATCTGATCCGTTATCTGAAAAAAAAAGGATGGAAACACAGCTATGATGGCGGATTTGGTTACACGAATGTCCAGGTACTTACCCTGATTAATGGTCTGGAATAACAATATCTGCTGGTCAAATCAGTTCATCCCATTATTTTTAGCGTTCATCGATATTTTTTGTTGGGGTAATCAATTAACTTGAACTTTATGGCATGGACCAAAAAATAAATGTCATGAAATTCAAAAGAGTAACCTGGGTGGCAGGTGGTATTATCCTTCTTCAATCCTGCACTATTTTCTCTCTGCATCCATTGTATCATGAGGAGGACCTGCTCATGGAATCATCTATTGAAGGTATGTGGACGGAAGTGGATGAAGGCGATGCTTTTGTATACCTTGAAAAAATGGATGATAAGATGTACCTGTTCAGGTATATGGAAGAACAGGATGAAAAATATGATATTGTCGAATTGGATACGGTATCCTTTGAAGCAGGACTTTTAAAGGTGGGTGAGCATTATTTCCTTGATCTTTATCCTTATTATGACAAAGAAGATGAGGGCTGGTATCTGTTCAGGAATTTTGTTCCCACACATTCTTTTCTTAAGATCGAATGGGAAAACGACCGGATGGCACTTTATTTATTTGATTATGACCGGATGAAGAAGCTATTTGAACAAAACCGGATCCGTATCAAACATGAAATGCTCGACGATTTCATTGTGATCACAGCTTCTACGGAAGAGTTGCAGCGCTTTATCAGGAAATATGCTGATGATGATGAGGCCTTTGAGGATCCTGAAAAATTCATTAAAACGAAATAGCTTTTTTATGAAAGGGTTTTTTATAAAAGTGATCCGGAACAGGGTATTTCTGCATAGCCTGTTCTGGCTCATTTCATTCTATATACTCCTCCAGCATTTTTCAATCTCCTCAGCGATCACTCATGTGGATTATATTTTCACCTTCCTTTTTCATGCAGGCCTTGTGATATCCGTCTACCTTAATCTTTACTTCCTGATACCACGATATCTGAACAGGCAGCAATACCTTATTTATCTCTCTGGCTTGTTAGTTCTCTTCGTTTTTTACTACCTGATCCATGTATTCACTTTCGACATATTATCGGAAATATTGTTTGAAGGATATTACCTGATCACTTTTTACAGTTTCACTGAACTGTTCAAATATTTTATAATTTATGTCGGGCTTACCACATTGTTCTTTTTATCCAGCCAATGGTTCGAGTTGATCGAATCCAGAAAAAAACTGGCTGAAACCGAAAAGGAAAATGTTCAGAATGAATTGAAAGCCCTGAAAGCTCAGATCAACCCTCATTTTCTTTTTAATAGTCTGAACACCATTTATTCGCTGGCATTAAAAAATGCAAAGAATACGGCAGAAGTAGTGCTTAAATTATCGGATGTTTTGCGTTATATGATTTATGAATCGAATGAAAAGTATGTAGCCCTGGAAAAGGAGATCACTTTTATCCGGAATTATATCGAGTTACAGAAGCTCAGAACTCATGTTTCGGAAGTTGTATCCTTTGAAATTAACGGCCAAACAAAAGATCAGCTTATCGCTCCGTTGATTTTCATTGTTTTCATTGAAAATGCCTTCAAACATGGGCTGAAAGGAGATATCAGGAATCAGTTTATTCATATTCATTTAAATATATTTCAAAACAAAATTGAATTTTTATCCGAAAATAATATCGGGATTGCAGGTATTGGGGATAATGATCCCTATAAAGGACTCGGGCTGGAAAATGTTCAAAGAAGGCTTGAATTGATGTATCCGGGAAAGCATGACCTGGGATTTGATAAAATTAATGGTACTTTTTCTGTTTCATTAACGATCATGATATGACAAAACTTCGCTGTATGATCATAGATGACGAACCCCTTTCTGTGGATGTTGTCGCCGGGTTCATTAAAGAAATTCCCTGGCTTGAGTTGGTGGGGACATGCTTTAACGCTATTGAAGCAATGGAACAGTTAAGCACGCAGCCGGCTGATCTTTTATTCCTTGATATCAATATGCCCAAATTATCAGGTGTTGATTTTGCCCGGGCAATGGAAAAGCCCCCCATGATCATTTTCACAACAGCCTATCCTGAATATGCAGTGGAAGGATTCGAACTTGATGCGGTGGATTACCTGGTTAAACCGATCGCTTTTGATCGGTTTGTCAGGTCAGTAAATAAGGCACGTGAAAAGTATGACATGCGAAGATCAATTGAAAAAAACCTGGAACCGGGACATTACATGATCCTGAAATCTGATCGAAAGATCTTTAAAATAAGCGAGGCTGACATTCAATACATTCAATCAATCGGTGATTATGTTAAGGTGTTCACAAAAGAGAAGGTGATCATTACCACCGATACCCTGAAAAATATTGAAAATAACATGAGTGATCATTTTGTCCGCATTCACAAGTCCTTCATTGTTTCTCTAAACGCTATTAAATATGTGGAAGGGAATCTGGTTAATATTGAAGGAACAGCATTGCCAATAGGATATACCTATAGGGAGGCATTTTTTTCCAGGTTCAATAATCTCCGGTAATAGGACTGGGGTCATGTGATACAACACCTACCTCCTGCCCATTGATCCGGTTTACTTACCATAGCGTTCATTTTCTTTAGTATCGGCCCTGAGTTTTTTGATCAGCCGCTTTGATTTCGCTTGCTATTTACTTTTTCCGGTTCCCATCCTCCGCCTCCGGGTGTTCTGATCTCTACCGCATCGCCCTCCTTAACGTCAAGTGCTTCAATACCTTTTAGTTTCTGTTTTCTGCCATTATTTCTTATAAGATATTGTTCACCGGTTGCGCCGCTACGCCCCCCTTCCATTCCATAAGGCGCCTCCTTTCTGTGCTGTGTCAGCAGGGTCACCATCATTGGAGCACGGAAGGATACCTTGCGGATCACCCCGTTACCACCCTTCCATTTCCCCTTGCCTCCCGAATATTCACGCATCATGAAATGGTCCAGCCGGACTGGATACCGGAATTCCAGGACTTCAGCATCGGTGATCCTGGTGTTGGTCATATGTTGATGGACTGCATTCGCTCCATGGGTTCCGTTTATGGCTCCTACCCCCCCGCAGATGGTTTCATAATAGCTGAAAGTACGATCCCCGAATACGAAATTATTCATCGTACCTTGACTGCAGGCTGCCATTCGCAATGCCTTAAGCAATGTGTCAACCAGTCGCTGGCTGGTCTCGGTATTGCCGCCAACAACCGCGGGACATTGTCTGGGATCGGATGGAAAATCCGGATTTAAAAAGCCGGAAGGTAGGATTATCCTCACCTGTTGCATAATCCCCTCGTTTAGTGGAAT
>CAZYDB010000005.1:11882-27771 GCA_964645995.1 uncultured Roseivirgaceae bacterium | reverse complement strand
CAGGCGTAACACATAGATTACTGCGCTGCGCACGATGGCAGGCGTAGCATTCAGATTGCCTGCATGTTGAGAACTGCTGCCACTGAAGTCTATCGTTATCCCTTCCCGGTCTGTCATGATACTGATACTTATCCTGGTGCCATCATCCAGGTATTCCTCTGCCTTAAACCGGTTTTCCTTAAATTGCCCCAGTTTGCCAAGCAGACGTTTCCGGCCGTAGTTTTTCAACATATTCATATAATGAATAACCTGACCGGAGCCGTACCGGTTGCTGAGGTATTGCAAACCACTTATTCCCGATTGAATGGATGCCAGCGCCCCATTAAGGTCGGCCAGGTTCTCATGGATATTGCGGGTGGGGTAGGGATCAACGGTTAATATATTTGTAATTTTTTCCCATTGGGCCACGTTGCCTTTCATCAGCAAGGCTGGGGCGATCACAACGCCTTCTTCGGCCAGATTACGGGCATCGGGAGGCATGGATCCGGGTCTTTTACCACCCAGTTCAGCATGGTGTGCCCGGTTCGCAACAAAGCCAATCAGCTGCTTATTCCTGTCAAATACCGGTGCTGCCAGGGTAATATCCGGAAGGTGCGATCCCCCATAACCGGGATGATTGGTGATCACGACATCACCTTCTTCCAGGTCAAATGTTTTGATGATGCTTCTGACACAAAGCCCAAGACCACCCAGATGAACCGGTATGTGAGGGGCATTAACGATCAGGGCGCCATGCCTGTCGAGCAGTGCGCAGGAATAATCAAGGCGCTCCTTGATATTTACTGAAAATGAAGTCCTGCGTAAAAGAGCTCCCATCTCTTCGGCAATGGATGTAAAACGATTGGTATATAATTCAAGGTTGATAGATTCAATTTCTCCTGGTCTACTGCTTTTTTTCTTTTTTATCCCATCGCTGGTACTTCTGCATAAGGCCTGCAGGTCTTTATTGATAGTGACCGACCACCCGCGATTTATTACCAGAGTGGTGAACAGGCTGGTTAGCAGACAGGGACCCTTTAATGCTGCTCCCGGCCCGATCTTCTCCCAGGTATATACCGGTACTTGTTGCCACTGGCTTTCAAAAAAGGCGCTTCGATAAGAATTGGGTTCCGGAGTATGCGTTTGTTTTACCGCGGGTAATTTTGGGATATCAGGTTTTTTTTCAGAAGCGATCACCTTTATCGATTCCAGTTCTATTTCACGGTTCCCGATCCAGTGCCCATACAATTTCTGGTAGGCTTCCTGAAAAGAAATTCTTATATCTTCTCCTGTATATTTGATTTCCAGGGTGGTTTCCTGCCCTTTGAAACGGAGGTAAAGCAGGATATCGCCGACAGCGATTTCTTCAGCCTTGAGATTTTCTTTTTTAAGTTCTTTGACGGCTGAATCACGGCATGAATGGATAAGCTTTTTTAGTTCAGGTTCTACCTCCTTCAATGATTTAAGCACCTGTACTATTGAGAAGCGTTCAATACGCGCATGTCCCATACCGGCAGCACTGAGAAGGCTGGCATCATAGGGCACCAGGACCGACTGTATGTGAAGCATTTCTGCAATATCAATAGCATGTTGCCCACCGGCCCCTCCAAAAGAGACCAGTGTGTAATTTGATGGATCATAGCCTTTATTGACTGAGATCCTCCGAATGGCATTGGCCATTTTTTCATTGACGATCTGAAGAAATCCCTGCAAAACAGAATATTTTTTTTCCGCTTTATCCGGATAGTTATTTAAGAGTTTTTCATATGCTTCTTCAGCATATTGTTTGTTAACCGGGATACCGAAATTATCGGTTATTAACCTGCCAAGCAATAGATTGACATCCGTGATCGTCAACGGACCTCCTTCTCCATAGCTTGCTGGTCCCGGCGATGAACCGGCACTTTCAGGGCCTGCTGAAAATTTAAAACCATCGAACCGGCAAATAGAGCCTCCTCCACTGGCCACTGTCTCTATGTTCAGAGAAGGGCTGATAATTGTTGAGTCGCCAACCCGGGTGATATATTGATAATCATAAATTCCGTCATACCGGGATACATCTGTGCTTGTCCCTCCCATGTCAAAGGATAGCAGGTTACTGATACCTGCTGTTTTTCCTGCTGTGACGGCACCCACCACCCCACCTGCCGGTCCGCTGAACAGGCTGTCTTTCGGCAGGAAATAACGGTCTTTAACCATGCCTCCGGCACTTGTCATGATCCTCAATGAATCATCAGATAATTTTTCTCGTACCTTTTTAAGATATCGCCTTACGCCTGTTGCCAGGTATGCATTGACAACGGCCGTCTCAGTTCTGTTAAGATAATTGATGAGAGGAGCGATACTTGCCGAAGTGGTAATATAATCGTAACCCGCAGCGAGGAGTTCTTTACCGATCCTTTCTTCATGAGCAGGGTTCAGGTAACTGTGCAGCAGGGAAACGGCAATACTCTCCGGTTCAAGCTCCTGGAGAATATTTTTGATTTTGACAATTTCTTTTGTCATTAAAGGCTTTTGCGTTACTCCATCGGCATTAAGCCTTTCATCGACTTCAATAACATGTGAATACAGAGGGTTTTTATTCGCTATTTTCAAACTGAAGATATCAGGTCTCTGCTGATCCCCGATTTTCAACAGATCTTTAAAACCCCGGGTGACCAGTAGTGCTACGCGGGCACCTTTTCTTTCCAGCAAGGCATTGGTGCCGATGGTTGAGCCAAGCCGCATTTCCAGGGATGGAAAAGATTCATCCAGACTCGTTAGTGTGATCAACCGGGTAGCAAGAACCGGAGCTTCCTCTTCAGCAGTAATTTCAAAATCCTGTCCTGGAAAAATACCTTTTAATGTTTCCCGGTCGAACACCAGGCTGTTTTTCTGAGGGTCGAAAGCCCGGATAATGGCTTCCACCGGTTTTTCTCCCATGGTTTTAAATTTGTATCCATGGAAAATATCTCTTTTTATATTCCAGCTCGATTCAATGGATACGGAACCGGGATTGATCACTTTTTTGATTGTCCCGCGCAAGGCACTCTTACTTAAAACCTTTTTTCTGTGTATCCTGTTCTCAGGATCAATAGCAATACAATCAGTAAAGGTGCCTCCCGTATCGATCCATATTTTCCATATTTTATGTGACACTTTTGTTGGATTGATCAATCGGCAGGTGTTAATAAACCCAATTTGTTTATTTTCTCAAAAATCAGTTCCGGGGTAAGCCATTGCATACAGGCGAAATCTCCCCGGTAACAGTCACCTTTTCCAAAGATGGTGCAAGGCCGGCAGGTTAACTCGTTCCTGGGTACCTGGATGTTTCTTTCCTCCTTCTGCTGATAGGCTTCGAAACCGGCGTAAGGATGGGTGGCGCCCCATAGAGCAATGGTAGGTGTCCCGCTTAGCGCTGAAAGGTGCATATTGGCCGAATCCATGGTGATCATGAATCGCATCTTTTGCATCAAGGACAATTCAGCACCAAGAGAAAGCTGACCGGCCATGGTATAGCAGTTTTTAAAATTTCCGGCTACTGCTGCCAGCACCGGCACTTCCCTTTCTCCACCGCCAAAAAGATAGACTGTGGCGGCGGTTTTCTTTTCAATGAGGGATAATAATTTTTCGGTATGTTCCCGGGGCCATGTTTTAAGTTTGTGTAAGGCAAAAGGAGCTATTCCAATTCTGAACGGATTTTGCGGATCGGTTTTCCGGATAAAAGCTGATGCTTCTTCCTGGTATGATTCTTTGACGGTAATTACAGGTTTCTCAGGATAGATAAAGGACAGATCAAGCGACCGGAATGCATCAAGATATCTGTCGGTCGTAGGTTCCAGCTTTTTAAAGCCGGATCCCTTAACCAGTTTTTTCTTTTCTTTTCTTCCTTTATTGATGACGGATACCGGCATCCCCGTGAGACGAAAGAAAAGACCGAGGATCCAGCTTCTTAAAACACTATGAAGGTCTACTATATGATCATATTTTGCTGATTTATTCAGCCTTTTGAATAGCCGGAATATGCCGGAAAATCCTTTGTAATCATTGTCAAAATCACATAAAAACAATCTTAATCGCGGTATTTCTTCAAAAAAGGGCTCATATAACTCTCTTGTAACCAGTGTTATACAAATGCCGGGATTTTGTTCGATGAGTCCTTTCAGCACCGGCACGGTCATGGCCACATCACCCATGGATGAAAAACGGAGGACCAGAATTTGCAATCCGTTTCGGTCCTTTTTATCAGTAATCCTCGTAAGATTTTTCTTCAAATAGATCAGAATTTGTCTGTTGATTAATTTGATGTTTAATCTTTGCTCTCAGATCATTTTTAAAATAAACGGAGCGGGCTGTTTCAACAAAGGACTTTCCAAAATCCTTTTTTCTTTCCAGTTCCCGTATCCGGTCTTCAATTTCCCAAAGACTCAGGTTGACTTCCAGTAAACTGATAAATAGCGGATCCTTTGTGTCGATTACGGTTTCAGCGGCTTTTTTAAGTATCGTGTATTCCTTGCGGATGTTGGCAAGCTTATTTCCATCGGTGATCTTCTGCAGCTTGATCTCCAGGATCGTGAGTTTATCAATCAATTCACCATTTGATATTTCTATCTTCATAAAGGCAAAAGTATGAGGATCAAAAGTAATCATAATATGCCATAAAAAAGGACCGTACCTCTTTCAATCAATATCCTGTCAATAACCTGCCGAATAATTTAATGCCATTCCAGGGTTTTTTTTCTGTTTTACCATTGATCACGCCGAGTAGCAATTCCTGCAGTTCCCTGCTATTCTGTACACGATTGAAAATCATATTCATGATCGAGGGATAACAGGCCATCCGGTGCATCAGACGGCTGAATTTTAGGGTGGAACCCAGTTTCCGGTATACCTCCCTATCATATTTTTTATTGAAAACAGCGGAAAAATCCTTTGCTTTCAGGCAGCGGGCCATATGTTCTGCAGCAAATTTACCGCTGTACATGGCATGCCCGATCCCTTCTCCAAAGAGCGGTTCAATAAGGTGTGCGGTATCTCCTGCCAGCAGGTATCTGTCACCTGATATCTTTCGATTTTTCATGGAAAGGGCCAGAGGGAAACCGGCGATTTCATCAACTTGTACTGCATTCTTAAATCTGGCTTTAAAATAAGGATCCTCCTGCAGGATCGAATGAAAGGCTCTTTTGATATCGGTCTTTTTCTTTTTGATCACATCCGTTCGAAGGCCCAGGCCTACATTGGCAAGGTTGTCGGGAAGAGGGAAGATCCATAAATATCCTGGAGCCAGTTCCTTAAGAAAATGCAGTTCGATATACCCTTCGGGGTTCATATCACTCACATTGCTGAAATAGGCTCGGATACCGGCAGCCTGCTCTTTTGACCGGAAGGTCTCGCCAGTGAGTGACCGGATCAATCTTGTTTGGGCGCCGGAGGCAAGTATCAGCATTTCAGTCTCTATGAAAGCAGATCCATTTTTATAATATAGCCTGATAGAGTTCTGCTCTTTTACAATGTGACTGATTTCAATGCCCGGTATAAAATTTACTTTTCCGGTAGCAAGGGCTTCCCCGAGTAACATATCATCGAATTCTTCTCTCTTACATAAAGCAACCTCCCGGATCCTGCCCTTAATCAGATTTGTCGCTTCAATAATGATCTGCTGCTGTTCAGGACCAAAAAATCGCACACCATTTCCTGAAAGCTTTTTCCGGGAGGCCGCGAATTTGTAAAAAAAAGGCATACTGATCCGATGCATTACTGATAAAGCATAAAAACCCAGGCAATCGCCGCAGACTTTATCGCGCGGAAAATGCTCTTTATCGATCAATGTTACAGGGATTCCCGATTTTCCAAGGAAAATTGCGGCAGTGACTCCTGCAGGACCCGCCCCCACTATCGTAATCCTTTCTTTTAGCATTAATCAGGTTTTATTAACTCAAGATAAATTGAAAAATCTAAACGTTTTCAGGAAATCATTTAAATTTCATTATTTTTTAAGATTCCCTTTATGTTATGCCTGAAAATATATTATTAACTTTATTAAAAATTCGCTGTTGTCATGAAAAAATTTCTAATTATTCTATCAGTAGTTTTCGTAATAGTTGTCGGAGCACTTGTTACGGTTCCCATTCTTTTTAAAGATGATATTGTTGCAGTCCTTGATAAAGAGATACGTAAAAATGTTAAAGCAGAGGTCTATTTTGACGTTGATAATTTGAGCATTTCTTTAATCAGGAACTTCCCCAATCTTACCGTGACGATGGAAAAATTCGGTGTAGTAGGTGTAGAGCCTTTTGCAGGCGATACCCTTGTTTCTGTCGATGCCTTCAATATCACGGTTGATATCATGAGTGTTATTTCCGGAGATCAGATTCAGTTAAAGGCCATCAACCTTATCAATCCGGATATTATGGTCATGGTCATGGAAGATGGTACGGCAAATTATGATATCGCCATGGATACGGGAGAAGAAGAAATTGACACGACTACTACTGATACGGGGGGAGACCTGCGGATCGCTATTGATAGCTGGAGTATTGAAAATGGGAACATCGCTTATTATGACTTATCTTCCGATATGCTGATGGCCATAGAGGGTCTGAATCACCGGGGAACCGGCGATTTTACGCTGGATGTTTTCGATATGACCACCGCAACAACCATCAACAGCATGATGTTCAGCATGGAAGATATAGAGTATTTAAAAAACAAGACCTTAAAAGCAGATATCATTCTTAACATGGATCTGACTAATTCAAAATTCACTTTTAAGGAAAATAAAATAGCGCTTAATGATTTTAGTTTCGGCTTTGACGGATTTTTTGCGATGCCGGCAGATGATTATGAGATGGATATTACCTTCGAAGGCAGGGATAATTCGGTTAAAAGTATCCTTTCGCTGGTTCCCGGAGCTTTTAAGGAGGGTTATGAAGACATCTCAGCCAGCGGTGATATTTCATTTGGCGGTTTTGTAAGAGGGGTATACAGCGAAACCATGAACAAAATGCCTGCTTTTAATTTTAAACTGGTCACCTCAAAAGGTGTGATACAGTATCCGGACCTGCCGGAGGCGATCAGCAATATTAACATTGACTTACTGGTTGATAATAGTGATGGCATTATAGAAAACACAGAAGTTGCCCTAAATCAGTTCCATATGGAGTTTGGCAAAAACCCTGTTGATGCCTCTATGAAAATCAGAAATCTTTCCGATTATTCGATGGTGGCCGACATCAATGCGGAACTTAACCTGGATGATATGATGAGGATTTATCCACTGGAAGACACCGAACTCAGTGGAATGATTAAAATGGATATGCACGTTGATGGTGTATATGACAGTATAAATATCACTATACCGGCTTCCGGTAATATCACGATAAATGATCTTAATTTCAGAAGTCCGGATCTGCCTCAGGGTTTCGGGATCAGTCAAACCACAGTGGCCGTAAATACAGAAAGAATCAATATCAGTAGTTTTACCGGGCATGTGGGAAATACGGACCTCAATCTTTCAGGTTATTTATCTAATTATATAGCCTATGCCATGAAGGATGAACTGCTTACCGGAGAATTTAATTTCAGGTCCAGGCAGGTTGATCTGAACGAATGGATGACAGAGGAAGACAGTGTTGCAACCGCTGATACAGACGAGGCAGATACCTCGGCACTTGAAGTGATCAAAGTTCCTGAGAACATTGATTTTGTGTTAAGGTCTGATATTGAAAAAGTTCTTTATGATGACCTTGAGCTGACGAATGTTACCGGGAATATTTTCGTAAGGGATGGGGTTGTAAGGCTTGAGGATCTTGAATTTAAAACGTTGGATGGTGATTTCATGATGGCAGGAACATATGATACAAGAGATATTGAGCATCCTTCATTTGATTTTAAATTCAATATTAAAAATCTTGGTATTCCAAAGGCCTATCAGTCTTTTGTTGCTGTACAGCAATTTGCACCTATTGCCAGGATCATGGAAGGCAAGTTCTCCACAGATTTTGGCATGACAGGCGAGCTTCAGCAGGATATGATGCCGGATCTAAACACATTGGTCGGGAGTGGGGTGCTGGAGATCCTTAATGCATCCGTAAAAGGCGAACAATCAAAAGTGATCTCAGGCGTGACTAACCTGACAAAATTATCCGGAGAAAGTACGAATGTAACGTTGAATGATGTGTTGATGACAGCTGAGATCTCAGATGGCAAAGTTTTTGTAAAACCTTTCGAAGTTAATTTTGGCAATCAAAAGGCTGTCATTGCCGGAAGTAATGGACTGGATGGATCCCTTGATTATCAGATTAAACTTGATGTTCCCCCCGGTGCCGTCCAGACTGCTACTTCACTGGTTTCTTCGGCAATAGGTCAGAATCTGAATGTTGATGCAAAGGATATTAAGTTGAACCTTGGTGTAGGCGGCACCTATGACGATCCGCAAATTAAAGTACTGGGTGCAGAAACAGGGGGGGGCAAACAGTCAGCCAAACAAGCCATGCAGGCAACTATTGATCAGGAGAAAGAGAAAGTAAAAAAGGAAGCGGAGAAAAAAATTGAAGAAGAAAAGGCAAAGGCACAAGAGAAGGTGGAAGAAGAAGTTGAGAAGAAAACCGAGGAACTATTGGAAAATGCTGATCCTGAATTAAAGGAAGAAGTGGATAAGGCGAAAGATAAGCTGAAGAAATTCTTTAAGAAAAAAGATGGCTGATAAGAAAAAAGGCCCCAAAATAAAGGGGCCTTTTTTCTTGATTGATTATTTAAATAAATTTTACTCCAGAATTACCCTGGAAAAAACCGCCACGATCTCGTCCTTTTCTTTTGAATTTTTTAAAGCTTCTTCAAAAAGATTGGTATCCTGTCGATAAATAGAAAGACAGATATCAAGGTAATTATTTAATCTGGTTTTTACTTCTTCTTCGGTCATCTCTCCTTTTCGGATAGCCCTTTTGTAATACTTATTCAACCGTTTAATGGAATAAAATATTGAGGGCTTATTAACAATGGTCTTTTCTACTGGGTTAACAGATGTAGCTTCTTCAACTATGGTATAGGTCTGTTCCACCAGATACATTTTAAGAGCAATATCTTCTCCAAGATAATGGCTCGGAACTTTGTAGGTTTCGATATTTACCTCCAGGGCTTTGTCAACATCATTATAAAAATAAAACTTTTCCCCATCCTGAGCTCTAAGTAAAGAAGAACCCGTCAACACAACGAATAACAGTAGAATAACTCTCTTCATACGACTAACATTAAGGTTTTACGCTATTCAGTTAATTAATTTTCAGTTCAGGCGTGCCTGAACCAACACTCTTCATTTCATGAATCAGAATACAAAATTATGATGTTTTTAATTAACAGTTCAAAATTTTTAATCAAAAAAAATTTATTTTGCGATTTTTAATTAATTTTTAAAATATCGCGCATAATAATTATCAAAATAATATTTTAATTATATAAAAATACAGGCTAATTGAAAAATTTTATTTTACAATTAACATATATACCCGTATTTTGTATTGAATAATTTAAATTTACTCAAAGAGGTTATGGGGGGTTAATGTTTTTTTTGTTGAAAGCATACACCATAGTAAAAGGAAGGTCCTTTTTAGCCTGGATTATTCATAAACTTTCATTATACGACATAATTTTAAGATATATATAGTTAATATTCAATGAAATACATCACCAGGTTAAAAGCTGGATCTCAGACCTGTTTATATGGGCGGCGGATCTCTCTTAGCGGATATTATTTCATCAAAGGCCTTCTTGTGCACAAGCCTGTACAAATTTTTGGAGAAATCTGACCTCTTCCCGGCCTAAGCGCCGTGACCTCCCCTCTCCTCCGTAGTTTCAACATAGGAGGATGATTTCTAACCTCGCCTGCGGCTTTCAGCCTTCAGTCTTCAGTATTTGCTTTTAACTTTGAGCCTTCCGCGACACCCCTTTCCCTCTGATCCTGGTTTTCGCCCTCTATTTACACCCTACTCCTTACCATCTGCCCCCTTCATTTTTAATTTTTGTTTAAGGGATGCCTCGCGGCACATTTTCTATTGTCCTTCAGGTCTTTTATAAGGATTTTCAGGTTATTGTCCGGTATAGAATATTTTCCAGACCCTTCCCTGGCTGTCGTCCGTGACATACAGTGCGCCATCCGGTCCCTGTGCCAATCCTGTAGGCCGGTACCTGGCATCTCCAGGACTTTCAACGGCGTCCACGCCAGGAAAACCATCGGCAAAGATCTCATAATCTCCGGAAGGTTTATCGTCTTCAAAAGGGACAAAAACCACATTATATCCTTTTTGTTCTTCAGGAGCCCTGTTCCAGGAACCATGGAAAGCGATAAAAGCACCGTTTCTATACCTTTCAGGAAACATATCGCCGGTATAAAAAAGAAGAGCATTGGGACCCCAGTGTCCGGGGAAAGCCATTATCGGGTCTTCTTTGTCTTCACATCTGCCGGTAATAATGCCGTCACCGCCATATTCAGGGGCAAGGACTTTATTATTTTGCAATTGATCATAATAGCAATAGGGCCATCCAAAATCAGCACCATCATAAAGCATGAAAAACTCCTCTGCAGGTAATTCAACCCCTTCATCCTGCGAATATAATTCCGGAAAAAACTGGTAAAGCTGATCTCTTCCATGTTGGAGCACGTAAACTTTCCGGCGGTTCCGGTTGAAGTCGATGGCCACGGCATTCCTGATCCCTGTGGAGAAACGATGGCCATCTTCCATCTGTGTTTGTCCGGGTGTGCGGGCATCAAAACGCCAGATCCCACCGCTTATCTCAAGCAGCGGACAAGGGTCTATCCCCGGCGATCCGGGAGACCTCATTTGTTCCTGGCAAGCATTAGCCGGTGCGCCGACATTGATATAAATATTCCCCTCATCGTCAAAAGTGAATGTTTTTGCTGCATGCTGCCGTCTGTCCACTAAACCCGATACCATCAGTTCCGGTACGGCGGATGGTACCAGTTCATTGTCAGAAAGAGGTACACGATAGACAGATGAATCAGTGGAATAATACAGGTGATCATTGTAAATACCTATTCCTGTTCCTGCAACCTCTTCAAAGTAGGCTATTTGATCGGCATGGCCGTCCTCATCATCATCTTTTAAGGCAACCAGTCCTTTACCATCTTTAAGTGACCTTAAGTTAATATATACATTTCCGTTTTTGTTAACGGCGATATGGCGTGCCCTCCCCAGCGTGTCGGCAAATACGGTGGCGCCAAATCCCTCCGGCAGGCGGATCCCTCCATTACCGGCATCAGCCTGCAGGTCAAAAAGAGGACTCCTGTCAACTTTATTGCAACTGGCAATAATAACTAACAGAATTAAAATGATTGCTTCTTTCATGATTATCGTTGTTTGGTTAATATTCATCTCTCTCGATAGGCATGGTCATGCATCGTGGTCCTCCCAGGCCGCGCGACAACTCAGAAGATTTTATCTCAAGCACTTCAACACCCATATCACGTAAAGCACGGTTTGTATGTTTATTACGATCATAAGAGATCACTCTTCTTGGGCCCAAAGCAAAAACATTGGCTCCGTCGTACCATTGTTCCCTTGATGAAAAATCAGGATGGCCGTACCCGGTCTCAACAACTTCCAGGTGGGGGATCTCTGTTTTTAGAATAGTGACCAGCGATTTCCGGATTGATTCCTTATGCAATTGTACGGACCCGTCGGACCGAATAGTATCGAGCCGGTATACAGAGGTTTCCAGAAGATCGTTGATGGCTTCAGGATAAGTAACGACCAGGTTTTCATCGATAATAGAGAAAACAGTGTCCAGGTGCATGTAGTTTCTTTGTTGCGGGAGTTTTACCTCATATACCCTTTCAACCTGCCCTCCGGATAACACATTTCTGGCAACCTGCTGGATGGCACTGCTTTGAGTTCTCTCAGAACAACCAACGGCCAGGACTTTGGGAGAAATTATAATAACATCACCTCCTTCGATCGTTGGAATGGAAAAATCATCACCTGCGCCCGGAAAAACTTCATGGTACTCGTTTTTAAAATCCGGATGGTGCCGGAAGATCACTTTAAGAATATGTGATTCGAATTGCCTGCCCGAATATTTCATATTGCTGGAAATCACTCCGTTTTGTGTCAGGGCTGCCGGGTCGCGCATGAAATAGGAGTTCGGACTGGGGTGGATAACATATTCTTCGGATTCCAGTCCTTTATTTTTGAAATTTGAAATTTTCCGCCTGATCTCTTCTACCTTTATCCCGGCGATCAGCATGTTTACGATCTCTGCCGGCGAATAATTGGCAATAATGTCACCAACATAATCGGCATGATCTGTTTTGGAAAGCGCTTCGGCAAGAATCGAACTTCTGACAGGCAACTCTTTTATTACCTCCATTAATAACTGCCTTAGCCGGTAAACTTTGGCATCGGCAGCATATTTGATCAGCGTTGAGAATTCATCATGTTCCTTCTGCATCGCTTCCAGAAAAGGGACATCCTCAAAAAGGAGTTCACTGCTGTTTTGGGGAGTAAGCCTTTCAATTTCCCCACCTGGCCTATGCATGATCACCCGGCGTAATGTACCAAATTCTGAATGAAGTTTAAGTTTCATATGGATTGTCAATAATCAAAAAGGTAATGAAAAAATTTTAAAAATGAGAATATCCGATTATATCAGCTACGATAAGCTCCAGAAACTTGGCATCCAGTCGATCAAATGCATCGACTTTATTACTGTCAATATCAAGGACAAATGCCACATTTTTTTTTCGGAGTCCTGGTATAACAATCTCAGACCGGGCTTCTGAACTGCAAGCTATATGCCCGGAAAATTTATCCACATCGGGAACAATAATGGTTTCTTTCTGTTCCCAGCTCCTACCACAAACCCCTTTTCCAAAGGCGATGCGTGTACAGGCAATGGGTCCCTGGAAGGGCCCCAGTACCAGTTCATGATTTTTCACCAGATAAAATCCCGCCCATAGCAAATTGAAGGATTGCTTGAGGACGGCTGAAATATTAGCCATATTGGCAATTAGATCGGGTTCATCATTCAATAAACCTCTGATTTGCGGAATAAGTGCTTCATAGATAGATTTTTTATCGGCTGAATCAGGTAAATGCAGTTGTTCTGACACTATTTTTCTTTTTTAAAAATGTAAAGATCATCATCAAATATACTGATCTTCTCAGATAATTTACTGTCAGTTATGGCCGGAGCATTCAACCCTTTGCCAAAGGTCTGCTTGCTAAAAAATACCCTCGCTTCATCCCATTGACCCCTGTCAAAAATATGATTCAGCAGTATTGTTCCACCTTCAACGATGACTGACTGGATACCCTTATTCTTCAGGTCGGTAAACATGTCTTTCAGGAGATCCTCCTGATTGATCTTAATAAAATATACCTGGTCTTCGATCTTATCCTTACTGTAATTATAAATTAAGGTTTTTTGAGTGTTGTCATAGATATGTGCGGTTTGAGCTGTCTTCAGATGCGGATCAACTACAATACGAACAGGATCTTTGCCTGACCAGTCCCTGACATTTAACTGAGGATCATCATAGATTACTGTATTTGCTCCTACCATAATAGCATCTTCTTCATTCCTCCATTTATGAACGATCTGCCTGGAATATTCATTACTGATCCAGCGGGCATCATGATTTTCACGGGCGATATACCCATCGGCTGTCTGCGCCCATTTCAATATGATATAAGGGCGATCGTACTGGTGAAAAGTGAAAAATCTCCGGTTCAGGTCCCTTCCTTCTTCAGCCATTATATTCTCCGTAACCTGAATACCTGCTTCCCGTAGCTTTAGAATGCCTTTTCCCTGGACCAGCGGATTAATATCCTTGTTGGAAATGAACACCCTGCCGACAGCATATCTTATAAGCAGGTCTGCACAGGGAGGGGTCTTGCCATAATGAGAACATGGCTCCAGATTGACATATACATCGCTTCCCTCAACAGAAGCCTTATCTTTTACCTCTTCCAGGGCCATCACTTCAGCATGTGGCCCCCCATACTCGCGGTGCCAGCCCTCCCCGATGATAAGGTTGTCTTTAACAATGACACAACCCACCATCGGATTAGGACTTACTCTGCCCTGGCCAAGCCTGGCCAACTCCAATGCCCTTTGCATGAATTGATATTCCATATACCTTTGAAAAGAAGATGAAATAGTTTAAATAGAACATTCAAAACTATTACCTTTTATTCACCAAAAAAAGCAGGGATAATATTATCCTTTTATGAAATTCGAAAAAGTGATACGGCCGAAACCACTTTTGAAGTCAGTTATAAACCGGCTGACACCACTTTATGACCAGGAGGCAAGGGATATCGCGTTTTTGCTTTTCGAACATTTTTTTAAAACGGATAAAACACGGGTGATCATCAATGACCCCTTATCTATTTCCGGAAAAAAATGGGAACAATTTAAAGATGCCGTTGATCGGTTAATGAATTATGAGCCGGTACAATATATTACCGGAGAAGCTTTTTTTATGGGGCGTAGATTCCGGGTCAGCCAGGAAGTACTTATACCCAGGCAGGAGACAGAAGAATTGGTACTGTGGATCAAAGAATTAAATGGATATCCTGAGCCTCGCATCCTTGATATCGGATGCGGATCCGGATGCATTGCCATTTCCTTGGGACTTGAGATAAAAGGGGCGAAAATAACGGCCTGGGATATAAACGAAAAAGCGATCGGGATCTGTGAAAATAATGCGCAAAGATACAACCTGCCTGTTGAGTTAAATAAAATTGATCTGTTTAATGATCCTTGGCCTGAAAAACAACGGTTTGAAGTTATTGTTAGTAACCCGCCCTATGTCCGGGAGAGTGAAAAAATTGAAATGCATAAAAAAGTATTGAATCATGAGCCTGCTCAGGCTTTGTTTGTCAGTGATGCCGAACCATTGATCTTTTATGAACGGATCATGAAAAAAAGCAGGGAAATACTGATCGATGGAGGATTTCTCTTTTTTGAGATCAATGAATCATTTGGCAATGCAGTAAAACAGAGATTCCTTGATTATGGCTTTGCGGAGGTTGCTGTAAAAAAAGATATACATGATAAAGACCGTTATGCCTTTGGCAGGAGGCAAAACGGTTAACCCGAATATTCAAGAATCTATTGTAAACAGAATAATTAGTTAATCATAAATTATTAATTGTCAGCAAGGTACGTTAGGGGCTAACCCATGTCGCGATAAAATCGGGGAAAAATTCTTGAATTTTTCGGGTTAAGTATTCAGGGATTAACTTTCCTCATCGAAATACAGTGTATAGAAATACATATTTTTCTCAGGATCAAACCCCCGGATAATATTCCTGCGATTACCATGTACATAGACATGAAAATTCTTATCCAGTTTTATAACACTTCTTATAAAGCGCTGATTTTTACGAATGGCATCAGGGGATATTTCAAATTCATCCGCTATTTCCAATTCATGATCACGAGCATAATTCTTTCTAAAATCCGCAAAGGATTTTATATGCTCTGTATTCTCAAATACATCTGATTCAAAGGCTTCAATAGAAAAATGATCATTATTCTGCATATACTCCATTGACCGGTTCAGTTTTTCAATCTGGCTTAATTTATCATCTTCCTCAACTTGCTGATCCATATACGTTTTCATCAGGTTCAGGTGGCTGGAGGTGAAATGATAATCATTCTTCATAGGTTTACATTTCAGAAAATCATCTTTAAAAGGATCTTTTACAACACCGGGATCCCATTTTCTGAAGAATAACTGATAATTATTAGTCTGATGAACACTGAGTATAAGCACAGATACCCCCTGCTTTTTCAAAGGGATACCTTTATGGACTGAAAGAAAATAATCCTGACCGGATTGATCGGTCTTTATAAAGTCTTCTTTTCCATCGGTTTTATAAATACCCAGTCCATCGACGGATATATTATT
>CAZYDB010000005.1:0-11872 GCA_964645995.1 uncultured Roseivirgaceae bacterium | reverse complement strand
AATGGCAGAAAATTATTTCCCCCGGTTTTGACTTACGGTTTTCGGTTGAATGCTGGTATAATTCAGTCAGATTAACCGAACATTCATGAAATGATCTTTCACTTTTAAAAAGATCGTCAATAACAGAGGCCGGGTTTTTCATTTCCCCGGGCATTGATTCTGTGAACTGATAGGGAGCATCTGTGAGAAATCCCTTGGTCAATGAAGAAATAATCATTTGTATGGCGGATCCGTCCAATGACTTTACGGGTTGGCGGCTGAGAAACATCCCGGATGGATCAACACCAATTTTATGTATTGAAATATCTGAAAGTTCAGCGTTTTGAAAATCGATCATTATAATTGTCAATGTTATATGGAAGACAAATCAACTGAAAGTATTATTTACCGGGGTTGATGTTATAACAATATTAATGAAAATTTCGTTGTTATAATGTAGTGATTGATGGGATGTGTAACTAGATTGGGTGGATCTAGTTAGTTTTTGGTTGGTTATCAGAGGGTTGCCTTTACCGGCAACCTTCTGTTTTTTTATATAAAATCAATTTCCCATTCAATTGAATATTTGGCTTTCTCTGTTTCATATTTGTTCTGGATCATATCAGTGGTATAAGGGCCTCCCGGTTCGTCCAAAAATACCGGTACTTTTCCCAGAAGATCATTCCTCGAAATATAATCGAAATCCCATACTTCAATTTCAACCGCCGTATCAGGATCAAATGCTTTTAGTTCAGTATTTACTGTTGTCCTCCCCGGCCTGATGGGAAAAAAACGTTTTCTTGCCGGCCAGACTTTTTTCTTATTGATTACCAGATAAAGATCATCGAAGCCAGTCTCATCGGTTATATAACAATAAATATTCAATATTCTAAGCAGAAGTTTTCTTTGTACTACCATGAAAACCCGGATTTATTGTATAAAATTGGCGTTGAATTCAGATTAATATTCAAAATATTCAAATAATAAATCAATGAAACAAATTTTACTGATTATTTTAATGTTATCCGTAATAAATGTGTACGGTCAGGATGCTGAAGCAGAAGCTGATACGGTTGAAGGATGGAAAGGCGGTGGGACCATCGGGTTATCTTTTAACCAGGTAGCCTTATCGAACTGGGCATCAGGTGGCGAAAATGCCATAAGTGCAGTCGGAAATCTGCGGTTGAATGCTATTTATAAAAAAGGGAAGACCAACTGGGAAAATTATTTCCTTACGTCCTATGGGATCCAGAAACAGGGTGACGATAAGGTCATCAAAAATGAAGACAAAATCGAGTTTATTTCAAAAATTGGTCGCCGGATCTCTCAGAAATGGTTATATGCCGCGAACCTGAATTTCAGGACACAATGGTACGAAGGCTTTAAGAACAAAGAAGACTCTGCTAAGTTTTCTGATTTTTTTGCTCCTGCCTATATTACCCTTGCCCTCGGTTTTGATTTCAAATCCAATGATAACCTGGCTGTTTTATTATCTCCGTTAACGGGAAAATTCACGGTTGTCGCAGATGATTTTCTGGCCTCACAGGGTGCCTTTGGTGTTACGCCAGGTGAAAATCTCCGGAGTGAGCTGGGAGGATTTATTAAGTTCCTCTTCATTAAGGAGAACATCATAAAAAATGTAAATTTTACTACCAACCTCGATCTTTTTTCAAATTACATAGAAAATCCTGATAAGATCGATGTTAACTGGGAAGTCAATATTGACATGAAGATCAATGAATTTCTTTCTGCCAATATCAATACGTATCTGATCTATGATTACGATGTTAAATTCACCGAAATCGAGAATGGTTTGGAGGTTCAAAAGGCGAAAGTTCAGTTTAAAGAAGCGCTTAGTGTTGGTTTGAATTATAAATTTTAACCTCGATTATTCCTGTACCATAGTTGAATGCGGGAAATATTGTGCCATATCATGCGCTCAACATACGAGCAGGATACAATGATGCCGAGGAAATACAGTGTGGGGGTGAGTATACCGCATGAATTTCACCAAGCACTTTTTTAACCTATTCATAAACTTTCTTTATACGACATAATTTTAAGATATATATAGTTGATATTCAATAAAATACATCACCAGGTTAACCCCGATGAGCACCCCGATCACATCACAAATCACACATCACATTATCGCCGCATCATAACATCACCACATAAATTCCTTCGAAGGCTCGTGCGCTTCTTCCATAAGATGACGAACCATATTGGCTATTTCAGGATGTTTACCGGCTACATTTTCAGTTTCACCGGGATCATCGATCAGTTGATACAATTCAACAGGCGCTTCCCGGTTTTCTTTAACCCCCAGGCGCACTCCTTTCCATGGTCCTTTTCTTATAGCCTGCTTTCCTCCATGTTCATAAAACTCCCAATAGAGGTAATCATGCACTTTCTGTTTGCCGGTGTTGGAAAGCAAGGGTAAAAGAGATATCCCATCAATACTGTCATTGATCTGAACACCGGCAATCTCACAGAAGGTGGGCAGCAGGTCCCAAAAAGCGGTCAAATGGTCTGTCCGTTTATCTGGCGGTACCACTCCCGGCCATCTGGCGATGAATGGCACCCGTATGCCTCCTTCATAGAGATCCCTTTTATATCCTCTGAAAGGCCCGTTCGAATTAAAAAAATCGGGGTCGGCGCCGCCTTCAAGATGGGGACCATTATCACTCGTGAAGATAAATAGGGTATTCTCACTAATCCCCAATTCGTCCAGTGTATTGATGATATCCCCGACCGCCAGGTCGAGACGCTCCATCATCGCAGCAAACGCTGCCCGGGGAACTACCTGGGAACCATAAGGACCTTTCCTGAAATCCGGTCCTTCATCCGTTCCTGCATACGGGGTTTCCTCGAACTTTCCCGCGTATTTTCTTAAAAGCGAATCATCGGGAACAAGTAACTCGGCATGTGGTATCATATAGGGAAGGAACAGAAAGAATGGTTCATCCTGATGCCTCTCTATGAAATCCAATGCCATCTTGTGGATCAGGTCATGACTGTATACACCTTCTTTCCCGTTATTATTTTGGTGAAGGATGACCGTATCCCGGTTATGCCATAAATATTCAGGATAGTAATTATGGGCCAGTCGCTGGCAATTATATCCGAACCATTCGTCAAAGCCCTGGTTAACAGGATCACCCTCGGTACCCGGAGCGCCTAATCCCCATTTCCCGAAACCACCCGTTACATATCCTCCCTCTTTCATTAATTCAGGTAGGGTCTCTATCTGAGCCGGCAAGGGTAACTGACCTTCCGGCTGTATTTCCCGGTTACCCCTGATATAGGTGTGACCGGTATGCAGGCCTGTAATTAATGATGATCTGGAAGGAGCACATACGGTACTACCCGCATAGGCCTGGGTGAATAACAAACCCTCCCGGGCCATCCGGTCGACCTGCGGTGTCTGGAATATATTTTGTCCGTAACAGCCGAAATCACCATATCCGGCATCATCGGCCACCAGCAGGATGATATTTGGCTTTGCTTGTATTTTTTGTTCAACACTATGTTTTTGTGAACAATAGGTAGCAAAAATTATTATTAAAATTAATAAAAATATATTTTTCATCAATATATGTTTTAATTATGTCCAATCCCTGAGCCAACTGATCAGGTTTTCTGTCCAAATTTTTAGAAAGGGATCATCGAGAGCCATACCAACGCCATGTCTCCCTTTTGGAAACAGATGCAGTGCCACGGGTACGTTATTATTCAGGCAGGCTTCTGTAAACCTGATGCTGTTCAATGCCGGCACTCCTTTATCTTCCGCCGTATGAAAAAGAAAAGCGGGGGGAGTTTCGGGAGTCACCTGGTGATTATTGGATAGTTGTCTGACCATTGCAGGATCGGGTTCTTCACCCAGCAGTGATTTCCTTGATCCTGCATGGGCAAATTCATCGATAAAGGATATCACGGGATAGCCAAGAATTACGCGGTCGGGCCTTGCGCTGAACTGTTCAATCAGGTCATCTTCCGGCGCCAGGTACAGGTTTGGCTGGGTAGCCACGGTTGAGGCGAGGTGTCCTCCCGCGCTGAATCCCATGATCCCTATCTTCTCAGGGTCAATATTATATTTGCCGGCATTAGCCCTTAAAAGCCTCATCGCACGGCAAGCATCGGAATAGGAACCAGGATACCGGTCGGGATGTACCCGGTATGTCAATACAACGCCGATAATGCCATGAATGGCAAAAAAACGGGCGAAAGGCTCGCCCTCATGCGGTGCCTGTACGTAATATCCTCCTCCCGGACAGATAAGAACCGCTGCCAGTTTTTTTTCGGAATTTTCCCGGGAACGCGTGACCGGGTAATAGACTCTTATCTTAGGCCTGTAGGCTTCATTACTACCATTATTGTCAGATCCATCCTGCCAAAGATATATTTCCTCATTTATGAAGGGGGGGGCGGGATCCGGAGGCTCTGACCAACCGGTCTTTTGACCAAAGGACTTGGAAAACAGGCTCAGAGCCCCTGCCGAAAAGGCGGCCTTTTTTAAAAAACTTCTACGTTTATTTTTCATCATTCATTATTATTCTTCTATCCAACCGGCAAAACCGCCTCCGGGAGCCATTTTAATAAAATAATACTGGCCTCTCTTAATTTTTTCTCTTCCGGTTTCGAGTGCAGCGGGTGAGTTACCAGCATAAGGCATATCCCTGAAATAAATTATGCTGTGGTTGCCTTTTTCCAGAAAATCAAGTTTTATAGTTATACCCCTGGCAATACTGTTATTCATCGCGCCGATATACCATCTGCGGCCCTTCCGCCTCGCGATGGCTATATATTCTCCTACCTCCCCTGAAAGGAAAAGAGTTTTATCCCAGACAGTCGGCACTTCTTTTAAAAATTGAATGCCAGGCTGGTTCCTGTAATGATCAGGATGATCGCAGGCAACCGTTAAAGGACTGAAATATACTACAAACATTGCCAGTTGATGCGCCCTGGTATTCATTACCATCGCCGGGCTACCGGCCCGGAAATCTTCTCCCCGGACATTAAGGAAAGCGCCTGGGGTATAGTCCATCTGACCGGCCAGCATCCTGGTGAAAGGCAGGGTTACATTATGTTCCGGGGTTATTCTGGCCGACCATTTTGAATATTCATTACCCAGCACTCCTTCCCGGGTCAGCAGGTTAGGATAGGTCCTGCTCCATCCTGTCGGTTTATAGGCACCATGAAAATCCACCGCCAGGTGGTGTTCGGCAGCTTTTTTAACTACTTTATGATACCAGTTCACCATCTCCTGGTCATCCCTGGCCATAAAATCGATCTTCACACCCGAAATACCCCATGTCTCATAGAGGGGAAAGGCCTCATCCATCTGCTTGTCGACATGATCCCATAAAAGCCATAACAATAATTTAACATTCTTCTCTTTGGCATAAGCGATCACTTCAGGCATATCAACGTCAGGGTTTACCGTGGTTATATCAGCATCCGGGTGAGCCCGCCATTCACCAGAGGTTGTAAAGGGAGGACCGTACCAGTGCCAGTCAATCAACATATACTCCCAGCCCATATCCGCGGCAAGAGTAATATATTTTTTAATGGTTTCGGTGTCCATCTGTACTTCGCCGCTCCACCAGTGGTCCCAGGCACTGATGCCCGGCACTATCCAGGAAGTATCTTCAATAGCGCAGGCATCATTCAGGTCAAATATAATCTGTGATTCGATCAGTGCTCCCGCCGACTCCCCCAGCAGGATAACCCGCCAGGGTGAACTGGCACCGGGCCTGACTCTTACTTTATCCTCACTGCCGGGAAGGGGAGAAAGATCTGTCTTTAGTGAAACCATGGATGAAAGCCTGTTCCTGCTGTTGACTTTAAGGTACATGCCAGCCCAATCCGTCAGATCAGCTTCTGTAATAGCAGCATATAGCTTATCATGAACTTTAACTAATAAGGGTGTGCCGACGACGGCTTCGGCAGGTATGTCATTTAGTTGCATGGGCAGGAAGGCCTCCTCCTGATGGGTGTCATATCCGCCGTAATCAGCTACCCAGGCCTGCAGGTTGGCAGGAAAATCAAAACTGATCATTTCTTCGCGTAAAAGCATATGATCCCTGTTTTCATAGGTAGGGATAAACCGGCTCCATGTTTCAGGTATCCTGTAACGAAAAGCAATGCCATCATTATAAACCCTTATCATCAGAAAAAGCCGCCTCCGGGGAAAGGAGTTTTCCTGCAGTTCAACCTCGAGTCCGTTAAACAAACTCCTGACTACTGAAGAAGTACCGAAATTAGTCATCCATGTGGTATCTGCACTGCTTTCCTTTATTTTAAGAATGCTAATGTTTTCTCCATACAAAGGTGCCTGACTAAATTTGAGGGCGATGGTGGAGTGATTAATGACGAATCCTCCCTGGTAGACCACGGAATAGGTAATCTTTTCTCCTGCAGATATCTGGAACTGGATCTGACGGTTGGGAGAATTGACCAGATAAGTTTGTGAATAAGAAATTCCCAGGCTGAACAAGAAGACCATTGTTATATAAATAGACCTTTTCATGGGTTTAATTGTTTAAGGTTCTGAAATAGGTTTACCGTAGAAAATGCAGAAAGAATTAATCATCAGGACAGCATCTAAAAGTAATCGTCTGTATACGGCGGAATGAACATTTCCGGATCATTCATTCATCATCGATTTCCTGTTAAAGATAGGAAAAAAATTTGCTTGATAAGAAAAAAATGATAAGCTATTCTGTTTTCGGGAAATAAAAAAGTTCAGCCAAATACCAGGTCCATCGCCTGAGTTACTTTCTTTTTTAAAATATCCAGTTTATCAAAGGGATCCCCTTCTCCTAAGGTTTCCAGCGGCAGATAACCCGTATATCCGTTATCTTTTATGATCTTCATGATCGCAATATAATCAGGATCAGAAGGCTGTCCGTCAATAGTAACAAACTCCTTCACCTGCCAGTTAACGGCATAGCCAATAACCTTTTCTATGGCTTCATAAACATTTTCTTCCCCGAAATTGGCAATATCCAGATGTAGTTTAAACCAGGGTGAGTTAACATCCTTCATGATCCTGATCACCTGATCAGCATTTTTGATATATTCACCATGATTCTGAAGCGCCATGATCACACCAAAAGATTCACCAATGGCTGCACACCGTCGAAAATCTTCTGTCATCCATGCATAGGCCTCTTCCCACTGCTGGTCATCCTTTATTTCATGACCGGCAAAAATCCGCATGACAGGAATACCCATTTTGCTGGTTGCCAATGCCCAGTTTTCAATCAATCGAACATATTCCTCACGGGCCGGTTTGTCCGGTACGGAAAAATCATTCCGGATACCTGTTCCACTGATCTCGAGGCCCTTGTCAAAAACTTTTCTTTTAAAAGCGAATAAATATTCATTGGAAGGGACCTCCGGATATCCCTTAAAATAATAGGCTGTCGGATCAAGTGCCTCATATCCTTCTTTAAAACAAAAATCGATAACTTCATCCAATGATAATTTTCCCGATCTCAGGAGATCATTGAAAGAATAAAGGTTCAGGGATAATTTAGGTCTTCTAATATTATGATCCTGTGACTTGGTTTCCTGAACTTTTTTATTGGTACATGCGTTATGAATAATAAATGGTGAGGCTGAAAGGTAGATAAATGATTGTCTGCGAGTAAGTTTCATATATTTTTATTTAATTAGTAAGATAATTTTATTAACTTGATAATTAAATTTATTCTTGAAAAATAAAAATTTATTATAAAAAAAGTTTAATTTTAAAGATTAGTAGCATACTACCCTGTATCTATGATCGCACTGAAGCATTATCTTTCTAGACTGACATGGCTAACCACGGTCGTCATTACTGCATTTATTATGCAGGGATGTCCTGGTGATCCGGAAGAATCCGGTCCGGCAAGACTGGTTATCAGTCTTGTTGATTCGCCTGCTGACTATGAAGCGGTAAACGTAGATATTCAGGAGATCAGTCTCAAAACATCTGGTGCAGAAGAAGATGACGGATGGATCATGCTTGATGGTTTTACACCGGGTGTTTATAACATTCTTCAGTATACCGGAGGCAATGAGCTTAAATTGGCCAATATGAAATTTCCACCGGGAAACATCTCGCAGATCAGGTTAAAGCTGGGACAGGATAATACGCTGATCTCAAAAAACTATAATTCCAAACTCGTGGTTCCAAGTGGTTCTTCCAGCGGCCTTAAGTTCAATGTAAATGTCAATATTGCCGGTGGTCAGACCAATAATCTCAAAATTGATTTTGATGCTGCACGCTCGATCGTAAAACTGGGCAGCACCGGTCAGTTTGTACTTAAGCCGGTTATTAAAATCTTTTCTGTAAATACTACGGGAACTATAACCGGCAAGGTTATGCCGGCAGACGAAAATGTTCTTATTAATATTATTCGTAATAACCAGATCATCGCCTCCAGTTATGCCCCAAAAAATGCTTCCAAATTTTTGGTTCCCGGAGTTGATGCAGGCATCTATAAAATGTCTTTTGAAATCAGCGAGGGAGGGTATCAGAAAATAATCGATAAGGTAACTGTAGCCAATGGGCAGGTTACCGATATCGGCACCATTCAAATGAATGAATGAATAGATCATTCAAAACCTGCAATCTCTAATTAAAATAAAGCAAATCAGTTTTTCAGGCAAGTCTGCTTGATTAAAAATAAGGATGAAGTTGGGATATTTGATTTGGGAATACACGTAAACGGATTAGCAGGATAGCGACAGGTTTTATCGATATGATTTTGCGCACGGATGTGCACAAACTTCAAACTGCTTTAACGGCTGGGTGTTGGAATCTGAAAGAGTCAATAGTGATAGTAAAACTTTCCGGGTTGCATTAATAAACTGCCGGATGATAATTCCGGCATCAGATCTTGATAAAAACCCTTCTTTTATACAGCCAGTAACACATATACCAGGCAAATAGTAATACTACCAGGGCGTTGATAAAAAATGAAACCGTTTCAGGGGTTGAAAGACTTTTCAGAAGATCAACGATGAAATAACCGGAAAATCCCACAAGCCACTGTTTACCTGCCGTTTCCATAAAAACATAAATGAAAATAGGGTTCATACCAACGATGACGAAGAATTTGACCCAGTTCTTAACGCCTTTTATATCTATCAGCCAGTAAAAGATAGCCAATGTCAAAAAGAACCAGCCTCCGGAAGCCAGCACAAAAGAGGCGGTGCATATCCTTTTGATGATGGGGTCCAGGCCAGTGATATCCAATCCATATCCGGCAAAAAGCCCAATAATTCCTGGTATCGCAAGCCACTTGAATTTATTAAGAGAAGCCCGGTCGGAAGCCAGCAATTTACCGGCCAGCACACCCCATATGGTGTGGGCAGCGGTGGGAATAAAATTGATGGCTACCCAGCCGCCTCCCGGGTTGATCTTGCCCATCAGCAACATATCCATGAACGAACCGAAGTTATGGTCTTTCACAAACGGCTGATCATAGCCAGGTATATTGGTATAGCGGTATAATAGTTCCGTGAGGAAAAGCAGGCCTATCGATATCAGGATCTGATCCCTGGTTCTTAGACTCATGATGGAATAGGCGATCAGGATCGTAACAGATAGTTGGGACAGGACATTCCATAGTTCCCATACCAGGTGTCCGTTATAACCTATATGCAGACTCACCCCCAGGGCAAGTAGGATAATGCATCTTTTTACAATATGCCGGGTAATATCCTTTCTGGAATCACCTTTTGAAAGCCTTTTGCTAACTGAAAACCACATAGCAACGCCTACGATGGACATAAAATAAGGCTGAACAAGGTCCCAGAACCGCAGTCCGTTCCAGGGATGATGATGAAATTGCATGGCTAGCGAATAGAGGAAGGACCCTTCACTGGACATTTCGAGCCAGGTATCATAAACCCGGGCGCCTTCGGCAACCAACAGGAACATAACCAGTCCCCTGAAAAGATCAAGTGATAATAAGCGATCTTGCTTGTGTTTAACAATAGTTGAGTCTGTCATCAATTAAAAAAATTTTGCCTGAACTTACGAAAGTCTCTTCAGCCCGCCATAATTTCCATTATAAAATTTGTATGTTTTAGATAAAATATTTTAATGATATGAAACGATTTTTTATAGTCAATTTCTTCTTATACCTGTTTTTTATTCATCGTTATTATATCCTGATTCCTTAAATAACGGTTCTGTAACTTCAATTGACCAGGTTCTCGCTAGCATTCAATCCATCATGGATAAGGAGCATATCCCGGGTATTATGCTGACATTGGTTTCTGGTGATTCAGTGGTCTTTGCGGGCGGATTGGGTTTCGTTAATATTGAAAAAGGCATTCCCATAAACAAGGATCATCTTTTCAGGCTGGGATCCATTACATAGAGTTTTGCGGCACTGGCAATGATCCTGCTTCACCGGGAAGAGAAAATATCAATGGATGACCGCTTGCGTGATTATGCTCCGGAGGTCCCTTTCGACAACCCATGGGAAGAAACCCATCCGGTACTCATCAAACATTTGCTGCAGCACTCTCCCGGTTTTGATGATATGCATTTCAAGGCCATGTATAACGAAGGCGAAGCAGAACCCACTGCTTATGAGCTGGTTGAGGCACATCAGAAATCCTTGCATGCCCGATGGAAGCCAGGCACACGCATGGCCTATTCAAACCCTGGTTATGTGGTGATAACCTACCTGATTGAAAAGACTTCCGGCCTTCCAGAGGGAAGTTACATCGGGTTTTCAGATACTCCGGGATCATTTATGTACTCTTCCAGCTTGGATTATTGGTGTTCATATATCAGGGTGATATTATTGGTTTAAGGCTATGGGCATATTAATGAAATACCTTAAAATGGGGGGGGACTTTTTTTGTATTTTATTAATAATTCATGAGGTTTGTTTGCATCTTTGCAACACCGAATCATAAGCCAGGTGCAAATATTGTCGTTTAATTAAAAATTTATTCCAGGTCAATTATGAATTTTAGAGTAATTTCTTTAATTTTTTTTTCAGTATTACCTTTATCAATGACCATAGCCGGTAACCTGAAGCCGGTCCTGAATGAGGATAAGAAATGGCCGGAAAGGATTAAGGAATATGAGCAAGAAGTCACCAGAATAGAAACTGATGCCATTTTAATCCATGAAACACTTGATGTATACCACCTGGACGTCGTTGAGGAAGAATATAACAGGCTTACTACTTCCCTCGATCAGGTTAAGCATACCCTCGCAGAGCTAAAGATATCAGAGAGCACAGTCATCAAAAATCAATTTTATGACTTGTATGAGTCAATTGTGAATTCCTATGATAAACTGGTAACCTTGTATGATTTTTACAGGCAACTGGAAAACAAGAAAGAGGAATGGAGCAACCAGTATTTCCGGCTATGGGAGCAGACCTATGATTTAAAAACAAGAGTTGAAAGGGTATATGTTAAAGAAGAGAAGATGAATGTGCATTATGGGGGTTTGAGCGACTATAAATATAAATCCGTTTATAAAAGAAATTTATACGAGTCTTGTAATTCCTTTTATAACGCCAGCCTGCTCAACCTGAAAAGTACCGGCGATTGCGACCATTACCAGAGGATCCTCATCCTGGAAAAGGTAATCCCTGTTTTACGAAAATGCGAAAAACTCTCGGCTCATGAAGAGACCAGGAGTTTAGAGAAAGAATTAAGAAAAACAGATGATCCTGAAAAGATAGAACAATTGATCCTCAGTTTCCCTTTTGAAGATTAACCCGGATTAATCAGGAAAAAAATAAACTTCGGTTTACAAGCTAAGCTCAACATAAATCCATCAACCCGGAAAATTTCTGTATTTTCCGGGTTGATGCCAGGAACTTCCCTAAAGGATTCTTCGCTTTTACCAGGTATTGCAGTGCGG
>CAZYDB010000004.1:0-41408 GCA_964645995.1 uncultured Roseivirgaceae bacterium | reverse complement strand
ATAATTGATCCACTCACCGTATGGTTTTTTATTGATCAGTTCATCCTTGACTTCCTCATCGCTGATGATCCTTCCCTGCTCGAGGTCGGCGATAAACATTCTTCCAGGCTGTAAACGGCCTTTAAGGACCACTTTTGATTGATCGACCGGGAGGGCTCCGGCTTCGGAGGCCATGATCACCAGGCCGTCATCCGTCAGGCAGTAACGGGAAGGCCGCAGGCCATTCCGGTCCAGGGTCGCCCCCACAATCTTACCATCCGTAAAACAAATGGACGCGGGTCCGTCCCAGGGTTCCATTAGCGCAGCGTGATACTGATAAAATTCCTTTCTTTTTTCATCCATCTGGTTATGTTCCTGCCACGCTTCGGGGATTAGCATCATCATTACATGCGGTAATGAACGCCCCCCCATCACAAGTAACTCGATCACAGCATCCAAATTGGCTGAATCGGAATGCGAAAAATCACAAACGGGCAAAAGCATCTGTATCTCTTCCTTGGTAAAGAGTGTCGATTCCAGCAGCGTCTGGTTGGATAACATCCAGTTGACATTACCTTTGATTGTGTTGATCTCCCCGTTATGGGCAATATACCGGAACGGTTGCGCCAACTTCCAGTTTGGGAAAGTATTGGTCGAAAACCGCGAATGGATTAAAGCGAAAGCTGACTGAACCTTGGGATCAATCAGGTCCGGGTAATAGGGTTCTAACTGAAAAGTAGTAAGCTGGCCTTTATAGGCAATTGTTTTACAGGAAAGTGTCGGTATATAAAAAGACTCGATACCCTCCTTGAGGCTCCGCTCCATCGTATGCGTGGTATGTCTGCGCAATACGTAAAGCTTTCTTTCAAAAGTATCGGGATCATCACAAAATTCCTCATGGGTGATAAAAACGTGTTCTATATGAGGCTCGATCGATAAGGCTGTTTTTCCGACGCCAAAATTGTTTATAGGTACTTTCCGGTAACCCAGCAGTTTGAAACCCAGTTTTTTAATATTGATGTTGAAGATCGTCCTGCATTCCTCACGTAATCTTTCATCCTTGGGAAGAAAGATCTTACCAACGCCATACCGGCCTCTTTCAGGAAGAGATATATTAATATTCGAGCATTCCTTCCGGAAAAACTCATGGGGTATCTGCATAAGTATTCCTGCTCCATCACCGGTTTCGGGTTCACAACCGCATCCCCCGCGATGCTCCATATTTCGAAGCATGATCAAAGCATTTTCGATAAGTTTGTGTGTACGCTTACCCTTAAGGTTTGCCAAGAAACCAATTCCACAAGAATCATGTTCCATGCTTGGCTCATATAATCCCACTCTTTTCTGCATACGTCAATAAATTACTGTTAAAATAAAATTATATTTTAATCTGTCGTGAAATAGAGTTATTTTTTCAGCCCTCATCTAATAGACAGAATAAAATTTTGAGATGGCGTAATTTCATATGATCTAATAGGATTTTTAACTGCTAGATCGTTTGAAATCGTAAGTCTTTCATGTAAAAGCCCTCGAAAATACAAAAAAATGATGTTTTTTTTGAATAATATCTAAAAAAATTAGATAATTTTTAATTAATCACAATTTCTTAATTTAAGAAATTTGTAATTAATCCATACTATTATTCAATATTGATATTGTTTCGTTTATTTAAAACACCTGATTTTATATTTTTTATAAAAAATTACCCGATTCGATAAGAAAGCCAGTCAGCAATAATATTGAGACTTTCTTTTAAATACGGGTCGTCGATTCCACTTTTTTTCTCTTCATTCACCTCATTCACTTCACTTTCCTTTCTCAGGGAGCCATAGAGCCGTTCTCTATCGGCTCTTAATTTTTCAGCTTCTTCTTTTTCTTTTTTTCTTTTCTCAAGATTGAGGGAATATTCCTTTTTCGATTGCAACTTTTTGAAATCATCGATATCATTGATCAGTTCGATCATTTCCGGGTCATTCTTTTTTCTTTCGGTTGAATTTTTTTCAAGGTTTTTTAAAAGGTCATTGCCGATATAATTCATCGGTATAAACTTTGTTGATGATATCATGTCCCAGGGCAAGGCTGAAGGCATGGAGCTCTCGCCGAATTCATCGGCTTCATATCTTGAGGGTAGCACTATATCGGGAGTAACGCCTTTATGTTGCGTACTGCTTCCTGTGATCCGGTAAAATTTAGCTAAAGTAAGTTTAACCTGTCCGGGCTTATTATCTTCCTCTTCAGGGATAAAACGGTCAAGGTCTAGCAGGTTCTGAACCGTCCCTTTACCATAGCTTTGTTCGCCGATAATCACCCCTCTCTTATAGTCCTGAATGGCGCCGGAAAAAATTTCTGATGCAGAAGCTGAAAACCGGTTAATAAGAACGCCCATTGGGCCGTCAAAATACATATTATTATCTTCATCATTCTGAACGTCAATATTACCGGCTGAATTTCTGATCTGAACGACCGGACCGTCAGGGATGAAGAGGCCTGTTAATTCGATAGCTTCAGTGAGCGAGCCGCCGCCATTATTTCTCAGATCGATGAGGAGGCCATCGATATTTTCCTCCTGCAGTTCAGCCAACAGTTTTTTAACATCCCTGGTAGTACTTTTGTAATCAGGATCCCCATTACGGATGCCCTCGAAATCAAGGTAAAAAGAAGGTACGGTGATCAACCCAACCCGGTAATCACGGTCATTTCTGTTAATAGTCATTATTTCTTTTGTCGGCGCAGCTTCCTCTATTTTGATCTTATCCCTGACAATTTTTATTTCCACGGGATCGGCTCTGTCCTCTTCAGCCTTGAGGATCCTCAGCCTGACGATCGAATCTTTCGGACCGCGGATAAGCTGGACAACATCATCGATTCTCCAGCCAATAATATTCACCCATTCTCCATCATCCCCCTGAGCTACAGCCACTATCCGGTCATCTTTGAATAATTCTTTGCTTTTAAAAGCCGGCCCCCCGGGGATAATATCAGCTACCTTGGTGTATTCATTATCCGTTTGAAGCCTTGCCCCAATGCCTTCAAGACTCTGACTCATCCCAATCATAAAATTATCATAGGTGATAGGAAGCAGATAATTGGAATGAGGATCAAATGTTTCTGAGACTGAATTCATGTAGAACTGAAAAACATCGTTGGTATTGAGTTTATCAGCCCAGTCGAGAAGGTTTTCATAATGTTTCGTCAGGTTTTCTTCAATTTTATCTTCTTCCGTGCCATTCAATAGCCGGTTCAATTTTTCATTTTTAACATACTTCACCCAGAATGCATTCAGTTCCTTTTTTGAGGAGGCCCAATCCGCCGATTCGCGGTCAAGCCAGACTGAATCATCTTTGGCGTAATCATAGCTGTCGCTGATGAGTGAAATGGCATAATTATTTTGTTCCTTGAATCGCTGCCTGAATAAATTAAAGATATCAAATGCCGGTTGCAGATCACCGGCTAACAGCGCATCATCCAGTTCATACCGGTATTTTTCGAGTTCCCTGAGATCAGATTTAAGAAAATATACCTTGTTGTGATCAAATCCTTCGATGTACCGGTCAAAAATCACCGAAGAGAGAGAGTCATTTATATCGGCTTTTCTATAATGGTATTTTTCGAGGATCGTTAAAACAACAATACTGATCTTTGACTGGTATTCTGTGGGCTCAAGCTCTTCTTCTGTGGTTGTTTGGAGGGACAATCGCTCCCCGTAGGTGGTTCCAACCACAAAAGCGAGAAGAATATTAATGATGATTAATTTGCAACGCATAGGTTATTTTCTTTTATAATCTTCAATTTTAATCAAAAATGACTTATTTAGTCTGATGATCTTAAGTAATTCTTTGCAATAAGCGCAAAAAAATTAAAATTCCTTATGGAACCCAAAGAGTTAAACGGAGAATTGGGTAATTCGGATATCCTGTTAATCGATCAGATACTGAAAAACCGGTTTAGCCCTGACATGAAAATACTGGATGCTGGCTGTGGCGAAGGCAGGAACTTGACTTATTTTATCAGAAATGGGTATTGTATTTATGGAATCGATAATGATCCTGATGCCATCCGCATGGCCGGCATCATATCGGGATCTGTTAACAGGAATTTTGTTAAAGAGAATTTATTAACCTGTTCAATTGAGGACAATCCTTTTCCGGATCAGTTTTTTGATGTGGTCCTGTGTATCAATGTGCTGCATGATGCTGCTAGTAAGGAACATTTTGAGCAGATGATCCGTTCACTTCACCGGATTCTCAGGAAAGAAGGGATGGTTTTTCTTTCAATGGCAAGTGAATTCTGCCACCAAGGCAGGACAAACAGTAGTAGTGTGAAAAACAGGTTTTTATTAAATGACAGGATTATGAAGGCGTTGGAAATATATTTTTATTTGGGGCAGGTCGAACCTATACGGACCATCCATATAGAAGGGAGGGAATGTTTAACATATGTCATCCTGACAAGAAAGGGCATATGAATGATCAGCCTGCAATAGCTTTTGATTTCTTATTAATTTCATCCATTATCAGCAGCGCTATCTCTTCTTTAGTACTTTCAATCCTGATATCTTTTTCAATAGAACAGATAGAGGGGTTAATGCCACATTGGTAGCCTTCCAGGAAATAATCCCCAATGGATTCCCACAGGGTTCCTTCGCTACTGTTCTCAAATTGTTCTAAGGCCTGGAGATGAACCTCTTCCAGATCATCCTTATCCCTTACACGGATAAATATTTTCATAGTGTCCATTTCTATATAAAAAGTTAATTGGTGAAAGATCAAAAAACTTTATTTATATTAAATTATAATTTACAATTAAAAATGTATCAAAGCAAGGTTTATGAAACACGAAATTTCCCTGTTGCCCATACCCAGGCGTATTGCACTGGTAGCACATGATCATAAAAAAAAGGAACTGATAGAATGGGTAAAGCTCCATAAGGAGAAGCTGAGCAGACATCAGTTATTTGCTACCGGAACCACCGGCCGGATGGTTTTGGAAGCACTTGATGTATCGGTTACCTGTCTGAAAAGCGGTCCTCTTGGCGGGGATCAGCAACTGGGTTCCCTGATCGCCGACAACAAAGTCGATATGCTGATCTTTTTCTGGGATCCCCTGGAGCCCCAGCCTCATGATCCGGATGTGAAGGCGTTGCTAAGGCTGGCTGTAGTATGGAACATACCCTGTGCCAGCAATATTGCTTCTGCTGATTTTCTAATCAATTCAGCATTTTTTGAAGGGAAATATGAAAAGAAGATGCCTGACTTTAAAAATTACCTGGCAAGAAAAGTCTGATTGTTCATTGCTTCAGGAAATCGTCGCTTCCATTAAATCTGTATACCGGATATCGAAGATGTTCTTTTTCATAGTAAACTGAATTTTTATAGATATAGTCCAACTGCATGCGGTTATTATCCCGGAAGAGAGGGTCTTTTGCTCTTTTATCTTCGAGAGAATCACGCAGCCATGCCCCATCGCGGATGATCTCTTCTGCCGTGTCATCGAATACATAACTGCTGAAATATTCTTTCTGCATGAGTATGGGATCAAAAAAATTCCAGTTAAAAAATGAATCAGAAGCTTCCGGCTCCAGTGTTTCCAGGATATACCTGATGCCTGGCTGCCGTGTGGGTATATAATAATCTCCTTTACGGAAGGCATGATAGATAATGCTGCTGCCTGTCCTTGTATTATAATGTGTGTAATGTCCTTCCCAGGGACGGTCATAGGTCTCATATGAATTTATCCGGTAACTTTCCACGAGTAGGGTAGTGTCATTTTTTACTTCAAATAACTCTATTTTATTTTTCCTGAGCCGTTCAATGACACCGGTCCACGCCCCGGATACCAGGTAACCGTCGGGGATACTCACTTCTTTTACAGGGGTGAATGTATTGTAAAAAGGGACCGGCTTGATAAAAGGCTTGCTACGGTTATATTTCATAATTGGATGGCCGGTCACCTTACTGATTACCTCAGCTGCCTGATACCCCCGGAAGGAAAGGGTGTCGGCAACGGAACGGTCCAGGCCCCAGGTAGTGGTATATTGTTTTTTCTCAATGAAATACTGACGATCCTGTTCCCTGAGTTTTTTAATGATCCTGTTGTGGCCTGAACCTTCCGCGATTATTGCTTTCAGGAAATCCATAGTATACAGCATCCTTTCCCGGAAAGGTTTGAACATATGGGCTTCGGTAACATAACCAATGGTTTGAAAAAGTGAGACGTAACCGGATGAATATCTTGGAAGGTCCACAAATTGTGAATAGCCTTCCTTATCGGGAGCCTGACCAAAAATATTGACATAGGGAATGATCTCCTTATTCAGTTTATACATCCTTTCTTCCAGGGCCGGCGAAAATTTATACCTGATAAAGGGTCCCAGTGCTCCGCCCATCCTGTCTGGCTGCGTTTCAATGTAGGTCAGGGCATAAGAATAGTCGGCCCCGTTAGTCGTATGGGTATCAATGAAAATATCGGGGTCAATCACATGAAATATCCGGGCGAAAGAACAGGCATTTCTGGAATCCATCTTAATAAAATCACGGTTAAGGTCAAGGTTTCTCGCATTTCCCCGGAATCCGTATGCTTCAGGACCATTCTGATTGGCCCGGCTGAAAGATCCCCTGTTCAGGGCTCCTCCTGTATTATAAAAGGGAATGATCATCAGGATAAACTGTTGATTGATCTCCTGTAATATTTTTCCTGCCGCAAGATCTCGTAGCAGTATCAGGGATGCATCTACCCCGGCAGGTTCCCCGGGATGGATGGCATTCATGATCATCACTTTAAGTTTTGAGGATATTTTTATTTTATTCAGGCCGGAAAAGCCTTCGCTGTCGTAAACCACCAGGTGTAAGGGGAGGCCTGCATCTGTCATTCCGATTTGTAATAACTCAACGGTATTGAATTCAAAGGCCAGCAGTTCACAATAATCAATACCTTCTTCATAGGTTATCGATTGGCGTCCTTCCGATCGCTCAAACGGAGTTACCAGTGAATGCTGGGCATTTATCGCAATAATACTGATATACAGCAATAAAAAAAGGACTGAAAGGTGGCGGTACTTCATGTATGTATTAATCTGAGTTTGATAACCGTTTATGACGTTGTTTTTTGAGGCATACACACTAGAGGATCAGGTTTTCTCCTGCCATTTACTAGCCGTGAAAGCCGGCGCTGTTTCAAGATGCCTGATAATCTCGATAGGATCTTGTTCCACGATCAATATCTCACGGTTTGTTTTCTTCAGGAATCCTGTTTCCACCATATGATCAAGCTGGTCTAGGAGCGCAGTAAAAAACCCATGGATATTCAGGAGTGCGACGGGTTTATGGATCAATCGCAGCTGAACCCATGTCAGAATTTCAGCTAATTCCTCCAGTGTTCCGAATCCCCCGGGCAGGGCAATGAATCCATCTGATATTTCAGCCATTTTCTGCTTTCTCTCATGCATGGAGTCAACAATGACCAGATCGGTAACACCATCATGGCCTACCTCCAGGTCGTATAGGAACTTGGGGATCACACCTATCGTTTTACCCCCGCCTTTAATGATCTCGTCAGCCATGAGACCCATGATGCCAATGCTTCCCCCGCCAAATACAAGGGTGATTTCATTTTTAACAAATTCCCGGGCAAGTATTTTTGCCTGTTCTCCATAAATTTCGTTCAATCCAATACTTGATCCGCAGAAAACACATATCTTTTTCATAAATAAAGCGCTTAGTTGATAATTTAAGAAAAGCAAAATAAGTGGATTCTTTTTCTTCTGAAAAAAAATAGGATATTTATGATGAAATTTTTCCTATGGATTACCTCGATATCATTATCCTGGTCATTGTCGGTTATGCCGCAGGATTTCTGAACACCGTGGCAGGCGGCGGATCGCTGATCACCTTACCGGTTTTGATCTTTTTGGGTTTACCTCCTGCCGTAGCCAACGGGACCAACAGGATTGCCATCTTCTCACAGAACGTCTTCGGTGTGTTGGGCTTTAAAAGCAAGGGTGTCTCTGCTCTCCCTTACAGTTTATGGCTGGGTCTATCTGCACTGGCGGGAGCAGTTATCGGGGCGAAGATCGCCGTGGATATTTCCGGTGAGTTGTTTAACCGTATTCTGGCGGTCGTACTTATTCTGGCGGTACTATACCCTCTGTTCGGCCATCAAGGCCGGCAGCAGGGAATGGGAGAACGGGTTTCAGAAAAATATATCTTCATTGGTATTATCACCTTTTTTTTTATCGGCATTTATGGAGGGTTTATCCAGGCCGGGGTTGGTTTTATTATCATTTCTGCACTCACCCTCATCAATCGTTTTACCCTGGTGAAGACCAATAGCGCCAAGGTATTCGTCATCCTGGTCTATACGATCTCTGCCCTGGCAGTATTCATCATGGAAGGCAAGATCAACTGGCTCTTTGGCATCGTGCTGGCTATCGGCAATTCCACCGGAAGCTGGACAGCCAGCCGGTTTTCTGTAAAGAAGGGGGATGAATGGATCAGATGGTTCATAATTATAACTGTTGTTGTACTGGCTGTTAAGCTATGGTTTTTTGAGCTTTAAAAATGAGAGGGAATTCTTACCTTTGGAATCCGGATAGAAAACGAATGTATATTTTACACACTGGTTTAGGCTATTCGTGAAATCGGTTTTATAATCATTAACCAAGTAATATATGAATATCAAAGGGAAAATACACGCAATATTTGAATCGCAGAAAGTTAGCGAAACTTTCAAAAAGCGGGAATTTGTTATCGAATATAAAGAGAATCCGCAATATCCCGAATACCTTAAATTTGAGGTGATACAGGATAAATGTGAATTACTTGATAATTACAAGACAGGACAGGAAGTCGAGGTGTATTTCAACCTGAAAGGCCGTGAATGGACCAACCCCAAAGGGGAGAAGATATATTTTAACTCCCTGCAGGCCTGGCGTATTGAATCAGTTGAAGGAGGCAGTGCTGACAACACCTATTCTTCTCCTGAGAATAATGATCTCACCTCCTTTTCCGATGATGATGTTCTACCCTTCTGATCATTGATACTGTACGTATTTCCTCCATTTATCGATCAGCTCCTGAAAATCGGGAGGCAGCGGCGCTTCAAAGTGCACCTGTTTTTTAGTTTCAGGATGGACAAACCCCAGTGTAGAGGCATGTAAAGCCTGTCGCTGCATGATCTGAAAACAGTTTTTTACATAAGCTTTATACTTCGAGAAAACTGTACCTTTCAAGATCCGGTCACCCCCATAGGTTGCGTCATTGAATATGGGATGGCCTAAGTGTTTCATATGGGATCGTATCTGGTGAGTTCTCCCGGTTTCCAGGGTACACCGGATCAGGGAAACATAGCGGAGTTCCTCAATTACCCGGTAATGCGTAATAGCCTGTTTGCCCTGGCTGCCATCCGGGTAAGCACTAACCACCCTGCGGTCTTTCATATTTCTTCCGAGGGGTACGTCTATCGTTCCATCCGAAGGGTCAGGGATACCCCATATCAGTGCCGTGTAGGATCGCCTTATGCTGTGATCAAAGAATTGCCTGGCCAGTCTGGTAAGGGCATCTTCGTTTTTAGCGATGACCAGCAGGCCGGAAGTATCCTTGTCAATACGGTGTACCAAACCCGGGCGGCCCTCATTTCCCTCCATCTCGGGCAGTTTATCAAAATGAAAAGCCAGTGCATTGACAAGGGTTCCACTCCAGTTGTTATATGCCGGATGAACGACCATGCCGGCCGGCTTATTTACAATCAGCAATGCATTGTCTTCATAGACTATATCCAGAGGAATGTCCTCCGGGATAACATCAGTATCCCGGGGAGGCTCTGATAGCGATATCGTAATGATGTCGGCCGGCCTGACTTTGTAGTTGGATTTAATATCCTGGTCATTCACTTTTACAAACCCTTCCCGGATGGCGGACTGGATCTTATTCCTTGAAGCATTGGGTAACCTGTCCGATAGGAAGCGATCGATCCTTATCAGGGATTGCCCGGGATCTACCGCAATGCGGTGGTGTTCGAAAAGATCGTCATTGTCTTCCTGCAGGCCGTTTGGCTCATCAACTCTTTCCTGATTCATTTTTCCGGCTTCCGGTAATTATTCAAAAACCAGTCGGTAGGCTACTACGCTATTATCGAAGAACGTAGGCACCAGGACCAGGTTTTCAGAAACAATCATGTCGATGTCTGCGGAATTAACCTCAAGCTCACGGGTATCCAGCAGCATTTGTTTATTCCCTTCCTGATCGATATAGAATAGCTGTCCTGCCCAGCTTGAAACCACATAATTACCTTTCTTATCTTTTGCGATACCATCACCGTGTCCGATCTCACCGGCAACAATTGTTATTTCTTGAGTGGCAAGGTCGATTTTTTTCAGTTGGGAATCTCCGCTGGAGGCCAGCATAATCGTACCATCTTCACAGAAAAGTCCGTTAGGCCTGTTAAATTTATCGCCCTCCATCCAGGTATTGATCTCTCCGTTTAAAATGGCATGTATTTTATCGGTATCTGAATCCGTGACATAAACCATTCCGTTTTTATCGATCGCGATATCATTAAGGAAGCCGGATCCTTCTATTTCATATCTTTCCACTACAACACCTTCCTCAATATTGATCACGATCACCTCGGTAATATCAGCGACATAAAGGAAGTTTTTGTATATGCCCATGCCTTTCGGGGCATTCAGATCGGTTACCCAGGCCAGCGTTTCAACTTCGCCGGAAGGCTTGAGTTTGGAAATGAATCCCTGATTGTCTTTGTCGTTCGGGTTTCCCTCAATATTGGCTACATAGATCATATTTCTTTCCTGATCATATAATACTGATTCAGGTACTTTCATGATTGGTCCGGTTGTCCATACTTCTTCCACACTTACTTTTGGCGGTGCGTCACCGGGAGAAGCGGATTCGGTTGTTGCCTGGTCAGCCTTTTTCCCGGTACAGGAAAAAACAAACAGGATAATAAACGTTAGGTTGAAATATTTCTTCATCGCTTTATTAATTTGATATCTTTTATAATATAATTAATTTTCTTTAAAATGTATAGTCATCCGGAGTCTAACAACAGGCAGCATCATTTGACTTGCGACCAGGGTTAATTTGCTTATTTTATTATCGATTTTGGTTATTGAAGATGTAAAATACAATATTTTATGCGAAAACTAACAATTACAGTGATAGGAGATGCGCTTGCCGGCATTGAGCAATATGAATTCTGTGAAGAAGCCGGCAGGATGATGGCTGAGTTGCAGGCAATCGTGATCACCGGTGGCCGGGGAGGGGTCATGGAGGCGATCAGCAAAGGTGTTTCCGCAGGCGGGGGTCTTTCTATTGGTATTATCCCCTCGGAGGATAAAAAGGATGCTAATCCCTATTGCGATGTTGTCATACCCACAGGTCTGGGACATGCCAGAAATGCGCTGACGATCATGGCTTCAGACCTGGTTGTCGTGGTTGGCGGACAGGCGGGCACCCTGACAGAGATGGGCTTTTCCTGGATCTATCACAAACCCTTGCTGGCAGTAACGTTGTTTGGCGGCTGGGCAGCCAGGTTGGCGGGAGAAAAGATGGACCAGCGCAGCAATGATCCGGTCATCCCCATAGGTTCTATTCAGGAGCTAAAAGAAAAGATCATGGAGGTGAGTATCAAACTGGGTATTCAGCCGGGATGAGCAGCCAGGGGATACCGGGGAATTGAGGAAATGGGGAGAAGGGGAGATGGGAAAAATTGTCTCGTCCATTGCCGAAGGCTGCGGATGACAAAGAGTAGAGCTTCGTGGAACCTGGATCCTTTAACTAAAATTGACTCGTTGTAAGGGGGTTGCCGGAAATGCATATGGTGCAGTATACCGGGGGATTAATTATCGGATCACATGCACTCATTTTTATTTATTGTATTTTTGAATTATCTTAAAGGGTAGTTAAAAGCATTTCCCTTTCCAATTTGGGCAATAAATTTTTTGAATCAAAATTTTTTTTAATATGGACAGAAGAAGATTTTTAAGATCAACAGCCATCGGAACCGCCGGAGCATTGGTAGTCAATACAAACTCACAAGCAGAAAAGCAGGGAAAAAGCAATGCGGTAATTTACCGGCGGCTTGGCAAAACGGATATTAAATTACCGATTGTAAGCATGGGTGTCATGCGTTCCGATAATCCGAACCTTGTAAAAGCAGCGCTGAATTCCGGAATAAAGCATATTGATACCGCTCATGTATACCAGGGCGGTCAGAATGAGGTGATGCTTGGTAAATTACTCAAAGATTTTGATCGGGATTCTTTTGTGATCTCTACCAAGGTAAAAGGAGACGGCATGGAGCCTGAAACCGGGCAGTTTACTTCGGCGACATCTCCGGAGGCTTTTATGGAGAAATTCAATACGAGTTTGGACCGGCTGCAGATGGAATACGTTGATATTCTGTATTTGCATTCACTCTCGACAAAGGAGTCGGTGATGTTTGAGCCGCTTATGAAAGTGCTGGAGCAGATCAGGAAAGAGGGAAGAGCCCGGTATGTAGGCGTTTCTACCCATAGCAATGAACCGGAAGTGATCAAGGCCGTTGCCGAAAGCGGTTTTTATGATGTCGTCCTTACGGCCGTTAATTATCTGATGGATCATTATCCGAAAGTGAAACAGGCTATAGCACAGGCTGCTGAGGCAGGGGTTGGGGTGGTGGCCATGAAAACCATGGCCGGCGGTTTTATCGACAGGGAAAGGACTAAACCGGTAAATGCGAAAGCAGCGCTTAAATTTGTCATGACGGATGAAAATGTGCATACTTCAATACCGGGATTCACTTCCTTCAGTGAGCTGGATGAGACCCTCGCAGTTATGTCCGAACTTAAAATGACGGAAGAAGAAATGCAGATCCTCGATATGAATAAATCACAGGGAGGGCTATACTGCGATGGATGTATCAGTTGCCAGGGACAGTGCAGAAAAAAATTACCGGTGCCGGACATCATGAGATCCTATATGTATGCTTATGGGTATAACCAGAAAAAGGACGCTCAGCATTTGCTGAATACACTGAACATCCCTGATAATCCCTGTACCGATTGCAGTGACTGTCAGATCAATTGTATTAAGAGATTTGACGTTCCCGGCAAGATCAATGATATTATACGGTTAAAGAATGTGCCCACTGAATTTTTAGTGTAAAAAGAAGGTGATGGATAGAACAATTGTTTTTGCCGGGATGATCCTGACCGCAGGGTTATCATCATTGGCCGGGTTCGGCAAGGAGGATGCTTTCCCTGACCTGTCCGGATGGGAAAAGGCGGCTGAGACCCGGGAGTTTTTTCCTGCGGACCTGTTTGATTACATCAACGGGGCTGCCGATGCTTTTTTGAGTTATGATTTCGAACACCTGCAGGTAAAAGAATACCACAAAGGATCAGATCAAAGGATCAAAGCGGAAATTTATGAACATAAGGATGCAGATCATGCCTTTGGCATATATTCCATTGAACGTTCCCATGAATATAATTTTCTGAATATTGGAGCTCAGGCCTATCATATTGAGGATATCCTGAATATGGTATGTGGTAAATATTATGTAAAAATTCAGGGATACGGCCTCAAAAATACCGACTATCCGGTTATAATCGACCTGGCCAAAAAACTCGCTTTCTCCCTTGGGAAGGAAACTTCTTTGCCGGCAATCCTGGATGAGTTTCCTGAAAGGAATAAAAGAAAGAATTCGGAGATTTTTGTCGCCAAAAATTTTCTTGGATTTGATTTTTTGGAAAATGGATATGCAGCGGTATATGTTGTTGATGAGCATCCGTTTCAGTTATTTGTGATGAAGGCCGCGAACCGGGAGGAAGCCAGAAGAATGCTCGAAGCCTATGTTTCATTTACCAGGCAGGATAAAAGTATCATTGAGGAAGGCTATATACTAATTCAGGATCGGTATAATGGCGACCTGCATGTTTTATGGGATGGTAAGTATATTTTAGGGACAGTTGAATGCATGGAGAAGAATATCTGTCTCTCCTATCTGAATGATCTTCATAAAAATATAATCGATTAAATTGTAATAATGACTCTTATAAACATTGCCCGGATCATCAGTCCGGGTAATTTTTTTGAACAATACTATATCGATCATGAAAATAAAAGCAAAAGAAATTACTGGTATATTGGTCATGGGCCTGTTTATGTATGCAGTACAGGCCCAGCAGGCCGAAATACCCTTACCCGAACATCCAAGGCCGGATTTCCAGCGCCAGGAATGGCAGAATCTCAATGGCGTCTGGAATTTTGTTTTTGATAAGGAGGCCAGGCTGGAAACGCCTGGGTTCCTGCAGCAGCCGGGTTTAACTTCAGGACAATTTCAGGCTTTGGAAATATCAGTGCCTTTTCCATGGGGTTCTCCCTTGTCCGGTGTCCCTGACTCGGCTGATATCGGGTGGTACCAACGGGAGATTCGCATACCGGGAGAATGGTCCGGTCGCCGGGTTTTCCTCGTACTCGGTGCTTGCGACTGGCATACGAAGGTCTGGATCGATGGTCAGTATATCGGGGAGCATAAGGGAGGATATACACCTTTTGAGTTCGAACTCACCGGTCAGACAATACCGGGCGATGGTCATTCGCTCCTGATAAGGGTCGATGATTCTGAACATAGTTTCAAGCTTTATGGCAAGCAGGGCTATGGAAATGCCAGGGGGATCTGGCAGACTGTTTACCTGGAAGCCCGGGGCATTAATTTTCTGGATTATGTCCATGTAACCCCCGATATTGATAAGGGTACTATTACTATTACGGGAGCTCTTGACCAGCCGGCAACTGGGAAAGCAGGACTGAAATTCAAAATCCTGGATGAGGATCGCTGCGAGGCGGTTCATCAGGCCGGGTTGAAGACAGGCAGCCAGAAATTTAGTTTTACTTATACCCTCGAGGATCCGGTATTATGGACCCTGGAGGCCCCGCATTTATATGATCTTACCGTCAGTCTCCGGGAAGGCGAAAAAATCACCGACCAGGTAAACACCTATTTTGGCATGCGCAAGATCAGCGTGATGGATCTCCCAGGCACGGATTATCCCTATGTAGCCCTTAATAACAAGCCCATTTACCTGGAGATGTCCCTGGACCAGGCCTATCACCCGGGTGGGTTTTATACTTTCCCTACCGACGATTTTATGCGTGACGAGATCCTGCGATCCAAGAAGATCGGGTTGAACGGACAACGGATCCATGTGAAGATAGGCATTCCCAGGAAGCTCTACTGGGCGGATAAACTCGGAATGTTGATCATGGCTGATGTGCCCAATAGCTGGGGTGAGCCCGATAAGAATATGCGTCATGAAATTGAATATGCCCTCAGGCAGATGATCAAAAGGGATTATAACCATCCATCAATTTTTTCCTGGGTTGTTTTTAATGAGACATGGGGTTTGTTTACAAGAAAGGATGATGACCAGCGGGATTATCTCAAGGCTACACAGAACTGGGTGGCTGACATGTATCACCTGGCCAAAGAACTCGACCCGTCACGGCTTGTGGAAGATAACAGTGCCTGTAATTATGATCATGTGGTTACGGATCTGAATACCTGGCATGCCTATCTGCCGGGATATGCCTGGGAAGAACGGTTGGATCAGTTCTCCCGGGAGACTTTCCCGGGATCGGAATGGAACTTCGTGGAGGGTTATTCGCAGTCAGACCAGCCCAATATCAACAGCGAATGCGGTAATGTATGGGGCTACACCGGCAGTACCGGTGATGTGGACTGGAGCTGGGATTATCATTTGATGATCAATGCCTTCCGTAAACATCCAAAAATCGGAGGATGGTTATATACAGAACACCATGATGTGATCAATGAGTGGAACGGGTACTTCCGTTACGACCGGTCTGAAAAAAATACGGGTCTGGAAGCTTTCAATGGGATGACCCTGACTGATCTGCACGCTCCAATCCAGATCACGCCCGATATCGCATTATGTGTTGATAAAAAACCCGGTGATGAGGTGGAGATATCCCTATGGTTATCTGTCTTCACGGATGAGCTTCCTGCCGGGGAGGTCAGGCTGCTGAGCTTCCTGACCTGGACAGATGAATGGGGAGAGGAGGGACGTAAGTCTGTAGACAGCCGGGCCCTGGCCCTGGTGCCTTGGCAACAGGGACCGGCAGGCACCCTTAAGGTTACCCTTCCGGAAATACCCGGCCTCGCGGTTCTGCATACTGAACTTCAGACTGAAGGGGGTTATGTGTTCCACCGGAATTTTACAACTTTCCGGATCAAAGAGGAAGAAAGGGAACAAGAGAGGGAGGGAAAACAGGCCATTCGGATAGTTCCGGACAGCTATCGGGAGGCAGAATGGTCGTTGAAAACCTGGAGAATACTGGATGGATTAAAAGTGAATGGAGCAGGGAACGGTTATTTTCTGTATGATATCAAAGTGCCGGAGGGAATTGAGACCGAAAAAATTAATGAGATCATCTTTCTTGCTGAAATATCAGCTAAAAAATTACACGGCAAAGACAAGATACAGGAAGTAAGAACGGATGGTGATTATATGCGGGGCCGTGGCTTGCATGATCCCAGTCAGAATCCCAATGCTTATCCCATGACCGATGAAAAACGGTTCCCTTCGTTGATGCGGATATCAATGAATGGTCATGTTATCGGGGAATTTTTTCTGGAAGATGATCCGGCAGACCACCGGGGCGTGCTGTCCTGGCATGCCCAGCCCAGAGACCGGAAGTTACGGGAAGCCGGTTCGTATGGATATTTGGTGAAGATAAGCCTGCCGGAACACCTGATACCTGTGATCCTGGCAGAAGGCAGCATCAAACTCAAGCTGGAAGTGCCGGAAGGTGTTGATGGTGGGCTGGCCATTTATGGAAAGGATTTTGGCCGTTATCCCGTTGATCCAATGTTGATTTTCAAAAATAAAAAGTAAGACGATGTTTCGGAATAATATTCTTTTTTTCATTCTTATCCTGCTTTTATCCTGCCAGCAAAACCAAAAGGTTCCCAACATCATTCTCATCGTTGTGGATGATATGGGATGGTCCGACCTCGGATGTTATGGTAATGATCTGCATGAAACACCGCATATTGACAAACTGGCCTCTTCTGGCGTCATGTTTACCAACGGGTATGCCACCTGTCCGGTTTGTTCCCCGACACGCGCCAGCATCATGACAGGGAAATACCCGGTGAATGTGGACATCACCGATTGGATCCCGGGCAGGCAGTTTTATATGGGACTGGAAAAGGATAAAAAGCTGAAGGTCCCTGAGTTTTCGCATGAGCTGCAAACGGATGAGATCACGCTGGCGGAAAAGCTCAAAGAGAAAGGCTATTCAACCTGCCATATCGGAAAATGGCATTTGGGCAGTGAAGGATTCCTTCCTGAAAACCAGGGATTCGATATTAATATTGCCGGAAACCGGTTTGGCTCACCTCCAAGCTATTTTTATCCCTATGGCGATCCTGAAAAACGGCAGGTACCCGGGCTGCAGGAAAAAGGGACGGAAGGAGAATACCTCACCGACCGGCTAACCGATGAGGCGGTCAGGTACATCGCTGATCACAGGGAGGGTCCTTTCTTCCTTTATCTACCTTTTTATACGGTACACATACCAATTCAGGGGAAACCTGAAAAAGTTCGGAAATACCGGGATAAGCTTATGAAAGGAGAATTCAGGTGGACTAACGCTGATTATGCGGCGATGGTAGAGTCGCTTGATGAAAATGTCGGCCGCTTGATACAGACCGTAGAGGAGGAAGGTATAAGGGACAATACCGTTATCATTCTGACTTCTGATAATGGGGGGCTTTCCGTTTATGAGGGTAACAATACGCCGGCAACATTGAATTATCCCCTGAAAGCCGGGAAGGGCCACTTGTACGAAGGAGGGGTCAGGGAACCCTTTATTATGTCTGTTCCGGGGATCACACAATCCGGCAAAATTTATGATCAGGTCATTACCTCCGCAGATATATTTCCAACCCTCCTGGATCTGACCGGGATTGATTACAGTGATGTTGACGGGAAAAGCCTGCTGCCGGTCCTTACGAAGGAAGATTACGATGCAGATAGAGCGGTTTACTGGCATTATCCACATTACAGTAACCAGGGAGGCGTTCCGTCAGCCGCCGTCAGAAAAGGAGATTTTAAATTGATCCGGTTTTTTGAGGATGACCATTTTGAATTATATGATCTGGGAAAGGATATAGGCGAGGAGAGAGACCTGAAAGATTCATTGCCTGATAAGGCTGAGGAATTGCATTTTCTGTTGAATAACTGGATCAGGGAGACTAAAGCAGTCCTGCCGGAACCTAATCCTGAATATAATAAAATACCCTGATCATGGTTTTTTTATCTTAACTGTTCTTATATACCAAAAATTTACGAAATTGTAGGACTAAGTTAATTTTATTCCGTTAATGGTCGAATGAACCGCTTAAGTAATTAGTTTTTATTGAAATAATTAAATTTTTAATGTTATGAAAAACAAAAACCAACTTTTAAAAAACTACTTGGGGATGCCCTTTGGAATCCTTATTCTTATTCTGATGGTTTCCTGCTCCGGGAAAAAGCCCTCCGGAGAAGAAGCACAAACTGAAGCAGTTGCTGAAGAGGAAGTTATGGAGAACGAGTGGATCGAATTATTTAATGGTGAAAATCTGGATGGTTGGAAACGCTATAATGCCGATGAGATAGGTCCTTTGTGGAAGGTAGACAACGGGACTATTCTTGTAGAAGGGGAAGGCTTGGGTGAAGGTTCCGGCGAATGGGGCGGTTCGTTGATCACGATCGAGCAGTTCGGTAATTTTGAGCTCGAACTTGAATGGAAGATATCTCCGGGCGGTAATAGCGGTGTTTTATATCACGTAGTTGAAAAGCCCGAGTTCAGCCATGCCTATGAAACAGGACCCGAATATCAGTTGCTGGATGACAGCGGCTGGCAGGGCGGGGAACTCACGGAAGCCCAGAAGGCAGGATCCAATTACGATATGTATGCTGCTCCGGCTGATAAAAATGTGAAATCGGCAGGTGAGTGGAATTCATCCAGGATCATCTACAACGACGGGCATGTGGAACACTGGCTGAATGGCAAGAAGACCGTTGAATTCGAGGAAGGCAGTGAGGAATATAAAGAGAAATATGAAAACAGCAAATGGGTGAATTATCCGGGATGGAACCAGTATAAGACCGGATCTATCGGATTACAGGACCATGGCGCACCTGTATGGTTCAGGAATATACGGATCAAAAAATTATAGGATTATAAAACGCTGACCTATCAAAAACGGAGGATGAAAAACACCCTCCGTTTTTGTTTTTCACCAGAAGCTTCCCAGGTAAACGTATCAGATCCCGCCTCCGGAAGTCAGCATACCCGCAGCCGATTCCACCACGCTATAACTGCACAACTCTCCCATTAAGCAACTCCTTACGGATTGATCAGCCAAGTTCTAAACCTTCATCTGTGGATCGGTGAGATCCTTTCGTGAGATACCTTTTTCCCGCTTATTCGCCGGAGGTTTCCACTACGTCAACGGGGTTAAGTTTGGAATCAACGGCATAATAAACCGAGGCTATCGTCGCATAGATCCACATAGCGGCGACGATGATACCAACGAAAAATACGATCATTCCACCGATGGAAATGAAAATGGCCAGGAAACCTATCAGGAAAATATTCATGGCATATCCATTGGTCATGCTCCAACTGGTTTTTAAGGCGTCCATGGCACTCATTTTTTTGTCCACGACCAGGAAGGGGACGAAAGCAAGTTTACAGGCGAAAATGATGCCCGGGATGATCAGGAGTACCATGCCGATACCCACGATGATCTGGACAAGAATATAGGCGAGAATAACATTCACGTAATTGTCCTTGAAGACAATGAACATATCCCTGATCTCCACTTTCTGTCCGCGCACGGCTCTCAGGAAGGCATATAAAACCCCATAGGTTAAGGGAGCCATTACGAGTAATCCATAAGCCATTACGGGTAAAACAAATAATCCGGGGTTGTTGGCCATCATGTTCTCTCCCATTAACAGGGAAATTCCGCTGATGGGAAGACCGAATAAAAGGGCTATGATGCCGATCAGCAGCAGTTCAAGAAAATTTTTCCAAAGTTTTTTCCAGGCGTGGCTATAACTTTCGCCTACGGTTGGTTCGAATTCTGCGTTTGAGTAGTTCATGGGATGCTAATTTTGTAAAACAATTTTTTCTTAAAATAAGAAAAAAAACATGGATTACTTAAATTGCCTTAAACTTTTTTACGATGAAAAAAATAAAGATTTTCCATTTGTTCTTTTTTCTTATATTTTCAACCGTCAGCGGTCAGGAACAGATGCAGACCGTCATCCAGCAGGGCCATCCTTCCTCCATCCTTTCTGTGGCTATAAGCCATAACGGCCGTTGGGTTGCTACGGCCAGCAAGGACAAGACCATTAAGATCTGGGACCTTTCATCCGGAAAGGAGATAAGAACAATGGCAGGCCACCAGTCGGAGGTGGTAGCGGTGATTTTCAGCCCGGATGATCGTTATATCGCCTCTTCCTCCTGGGACAGGACCATAAGAATATGGAATGTGATTTCCGGGCAGGAGGAAAAGAAACTTACCGGACATGAAAAGCTGGTAAGCAGCATTGATTTTCACCCGGACGGCGACCGGCTGGTAAGTGTCAGTGTGGACAGGAAAGGCATCATATGGGATCTTGAAACGGAGGCCGCTGTCCAGGAATTCGTGGTGGATCCCGGGCAGTATGGCCCAGATATACACTTCAACCCGGACGGAAAATTTCTTGGGTTGGGGAATGATGACGGGGAGGTGCTGCAACCGCCGATACCTTATACCGGGTAAGGGAGCTGAAATTCTCCTCCTGCGGGGGCTGCTATACGCTTTCGGCTTTCAGTCCTGACATGAAGTACTTTTTATCCGCCGCCGACCAGGGCCCTCTCATTGTGTGGGACATGGATAATGGGACTAAGGTGAGGACCTTGACAGAAGAAGTTGATGATTATAAAGCGGCAGGTTTTTCCGCTGACGGCAACCGGGTCTATGCGGCTGACGAGGAGAAGTTGTTTATCTGGGACCTGCGATCGGGAAAACTGCTGAACACCCTCGAAGGACATGAAAAAAATATCAATACCGCTACCGTTGGTACCGGTGAAGACCGGATCCTGACCGGCAGCGATGATAATACTGCTATCCTCTGGGATATACACACGGGGAATCCTGTCATTACCTTTAGCGGAGCGCTTTCCACACCACCTGACTGGGGATTAGGCCTCGATGCGGATAATTACTGGCAATCCTTTGCCTATGAGATCATTGAGATGAGAGGGCAGTTTATCCTTTCACCTGAAGAGGGGTTTATGCTGAAGGGTATGTATGGCCAAAATGCCCTGCTATGGGATTGGAAAAATGGCCGGAAGGTGAGAGAGCTGAAGGGGCATACGAAGGCCGTCATCAGCTTTGATTACAGCCCTGATGGCAGATACCTGGTCACAGGGGGCGGGGATCGTCAGGCTATTCTCTGGGACATGGCAACCGGGGATTCTATCCGCAGCTTCAAAGGACATCGAGATGTTATCCTGGATGTCGCCTTCAGCAATGATGGTATGTTGTTGGCAACGGCCGGGTATGACGGATATTTTAAGATATGGAAGGTTCAGACTGGAGAGATCATTCAGAATGTCAGGCTAGAAAAAGACAATAACAGGATCGATAATCCCTATATGATCGCTTTTACGCCTAATGATAACTATGTGGTTACCGGCACCCTGGGTGGCGATCTGAAAATGTGGGAGATCGATTCAGGAGAGGAATTTCTTTCCTTTACCGGGCATACCCATGTAGTGCCTGAAGTGGTTTTCACTAGTGATCACCAGCATATGATATCGGTTTCATGGGATAAAACGGTTAAAATATGGGATTATAGGACAGGCTTCCTCGAAAAGAAACTCAAAGGGCATACGGAGCCGGTCAATGACATCCGGTTAACCGCCGACGGGGAGCGGATCATAACGGGAAGTACCGACCGGACAGCCATCTTATGGGATCTGAAGAGCGGTGACATTCTGCAGCGATTCGAGGGACATACCAGCGCCGTCAATTCTGTCAATCTGTCAAAGGACGGGAAATATCTACTGACAGGCGCTATCGATGGAGTTATTAAGATCTGGGATATTAACCAGGGCGAAGAATTGATCACCCAGTATTTTGTTGGTGAAAATGACTGGATGATCAGGAACAATACCGGTTTTTTTCACTCTACGGAAAATGCCAGGCAATTCATCCATTTTGTGAGGGGAACGGAGACTTTTGATATCGATCAGTTTTTTGAGAATTTCTACCGGCCCGACCTGATGGAAAGGACCTTTCAAACTAATCGCTCCTTCGACCAGGGCATGAATATGATCGAAAAACTAGAAAGCTCTCCCCCGCCGGGCATTGAGATCATTTTCCCGGAAGATGGTTCCCGGGTGAAGAAGAAAGAAGTTGATGTACTCGTTAAGGTGACCAACGAGGGAGGAGGCATCGATGAAATCAAACTGTTGCATAATGGCAAGCGTCTTTCTGAAAACAGGGTTGGTCTGGAAAAGACACAAAAACGGGGGAAATCGTTGTTTCAGACCTATGAAGTGGAACTGATATCCGGTCAGAATATCCTACGGGCTTCTGCTTTCAGCAAGGAAAGGATCGAATCAAGGCCTGCTGAGAGTGAAGTTATCTTTGAAGGCGAAGGGAACCCGGCGAATTGTTTTGTTCTATCGATCGGTATCAACAAGTACCAGAATTCCTCATTAAACCTGAATTATGCCAGGGCCGATGCTGATAATTTTACCTCATTACTTGGAGCTGCCGAAAACAAGCTGTTTGCAAATGTTGAAACCTATACCCTTTTCGATAAGCAAGCTACCCGTGAGAATATCCTCGGAGCCCTGGAATCCATTGCCGCAGAAGCCGACCCGAGTGATGTGTTCTTTTTTTTCTATGCCGGTCATGGGAGTATGGTCAACGATTCTTTTTATTTCATTCCTACTGAATGTGTTCGCCTGTATGATGAGGCTTCTCTGCAGCAACAGGCCATCCGTGACGAGGTGATCCGGGAGAAGTTTAAGGAGATCCAGGCTTTGAAGCAGGTCGTTATCGTGGATGCCTGCCAATCCGGCGGTTCGGCAGAAGTGCTGGCCCAACGTGGAGCAGGTAATGAGAAAGCTATTGCCCAGCTATCCAGGAGCGCCGGCGTGCATGTGATGGCTTCGGCCGGCAGTGAGCAGTTTGCTACGGAATTTAAGGAATTGGGACATGGCCTGTTTACGTTTGTGCTGCTGGAAGCCCTCCGGGGCAACGCCGATGGGGCGCCGGCTGATAACAGGGTGACTATTTTCGAACTTAAATCGTATCTCGATTCAGTGGTACCGGACCTTTCCGAGAAATATAAGGGTAAACCCCAATACCCTTACACCTTTTCCCGCGGTCATGATTTCCCACTGATATTGCATTAAAGAATCAATCACACAGGTTTCACAGAGTATCATGAGATCCAACCTCTGCCTCCTCTGTAATGCGGTACTTTATCTCTGTGGTCAATTCCCAAATCCATAATCCCTCAATCCCATTTTTTATTTCAGGGATTTTTATAACTTGTATAAGGGTAACTATTCATTCACAACAACAATACCATGGTCAAAAACACAAACAAATCAATTTCATGTCTTTTAATGTTGTGCTTTTTTGCCGCAGATTCCGGCATAGCACAGACAATCACCCTGCCGCCCGACGGCGGAAACCAGAAGGCCAGTGTGTCCCAATGGATGGGATTAGTAGAAGTTGGCTTTACCTATAACAGTCCCGATGTCACCAGTCAGGGAGGAGAGGACCGTACCGGGATGATCTGGGGTGAACTGGTACCCTGGGGGCTGACCGATCTCGGTTTCGGAACCACAACCGAATCACCCTGGAGGGCCGGTGCCAATGAAAATACGGTATTTTATGCCTCCCATGATGTCATGGGCGAAGGTAAAGAACTTAAGGCAGGCCATTATGGCTTTCATATCATCACTGTTGGGAACGGACCCTGGACGCCCATCTTCTCCAGCGACTATAATTCCTGGGGGAGTTTCTTCTATGATCCGGCCAACGATGTGTTGCGGGTGGAGGTAAATCCGGAGAAATGCGAATTTACCGAATGGCTGACCTATGGCTTTGATGACCGCCAGCTCAGTACTTGTACGGCCTGGCTCCGATGGGAAAACCTGGAAGTACCCTTTAGCATTGAAGTCCCGGACATCAACAGTCTTTACCTGGCAAAGATTCGCGGTGAACTGTATAATATGCCCGGCTTTCATCATATGGCCTGGGTGTCGGCAGCGCGTTTCTGTGCCCAGAATACGATCAATCTCGAAAAAGCTCTCGAATGGGCGGATTATGCGCTTACCGCGCCATGGGTAGGGGAAGAAAATTTCCAGACCCTTCAGACCAGGGCCCTGGTGCTGTATGCTATGGATAAAACCGACGAAGCGGATAGAGACATGGATAAGGCCATCGAACAACCTTCTGCCACCGTAACGGCTGTTCATACTTTTGGCAGGTCGTTGATCAGCCAGGGCAGGAATGAAAAAGCCCTTGAGGTTTTTCAGAAAAACGCCAAATTGCATCCTGAGGAAAAATTCACAACCACGGTAGGGCTGGCGAGGGGTTTTACCGCGGTCGGTGATACGAAAAGGGCTATTAAATACTGGGAGGAGGCAATTGACAACTTGCCAGAAAACCAGAAAGCCTATTTATCGTATTACCAGGAAGAGCTCAATAAGCTCAAAGAATAGTACACATTTTTTGTGAGGACCACGGGATACCAATAATCTTCTCATTACCCGTTACGGTCCCGGTGTTTTTTTGGTCCTAACCAGGGGAAATCCCGGTCATTTTTTGTGGTTTATTATCCATTCCACTAACTTATCCGGAAAAAAGAAAATGCGACATTCCCTACTATTCAGTTTAATGGTTATTTTCCTGTCTTCCGGCTACTCTCAATCACCGGGCGGCAAAGTTAAAATCGGGGTTGCCGGCTTAACGCATGGCCACGTACACTGGATCCTGCAGCGGATGACGGGTGAGAATTATGAAGTCGTGGGTATCTCCGAAAGCAATAAGGACCTGGCTGACAGGCTTTTCGATCAGTATGAGCTGCCTGAAGCGTTGTGGCATAAAGATATTGAGGCTATGGTGGAAACCGCACGACCGGATGCTGTAGTGGCCTTTAACTCCATCTACGAACACCTGGAGGTCGTTGAAGCCTGCGCCCCAATGGGTATACATGTGATGGTAGAAAAACCTCTTGCTGTCAACAAGGCACATGCACAACGGATGGCTGAAATGGCCGTCAGGAACGATATCCTTTTATTGACCAATTATGAAACCACCTGGTACGGCACCACCCGGGAAGTGATGGAGGAAATTCTGACGTATGGTCGTGTTGGCGAGGTCAGGAAAGTGGTGGTTCGTGACGGGCACATGGGCCCTCAGGAGATAGGGGTTAGCAAGGAGTTTCTGGAGTGGTTGACTGACCCCGTAATGAATGGAGGCGGCGCTTTGATCGATTTCGGCTGTTATGGTGCTAACCTGATCACCAAGCTGATGCGTAATGAAAGGCCCCTTTCGGTAACGGCCGTAACGCAGCAGATCAAGCCACATATTTATGCCGATGTTGATGATGAAGCCACCATCATCCTGGCCTATCCCGGGGCGCAGGGAATCATCCAGGCTTCCTGGAACTGGCCGATACACCGGAAAGATATGGACATCTATGGTACTCAGGGTATCATCAGGCAAAATAACGGACATGACATGGAAATCAGGACAGGAACGGAACATGATACACGCACGGTGGACATGAGCGAACCTCCTTTTAATGATCCTTTTCTCTATTTCGCTGCTGCCGTGCAGGGCCGGATAACCATCCGCCCTGACGACCTGTCATCGCTCGAGAATAATCTTATCGTAGTTGAAATATTGGATGCAGCCGGTCGTTCTGCCAGCAGAAAAGAAACCATATTTCTGAAGTAGATTAAAAAAGCATTGAAAATCATATTACTGTTTGTGGGGCTCTTTTTCAGCGTGACGACCTACTGTCAGCCTTCAATTATTCCTTTTGTAAAAAACGGAAAGATAGGTTACAAGAATTTATCGGACAGTGTGGTCATGCCTCCTGTCTTTGATTTTATTGAAGAGTTTAAACCGGGGTACGGGTGGACGGTAGTAGGTACCGGTAAATATACCCTGCTTAATAACCGTGTTGACCGGCGGCGAGTAAAATTTACCGGTATATTTGGTTTTATCAGCGACAACGGTGATCAGATCGTGCTGCCGGCCTATGACCTGGTACTTGATCACCAGCCAGGGTATGCTATCGTAGGAAAGGGAGAAGCCTTTATTACCTTTGATAACTTTCCGGACGACAGGAGTTACACCTTCGAAGGAAGAATGGGCATAATTGATGATCAGGGGGAAATAATACTCCCGGTTGAATATACTGCCATTCAAAAAATTAATCACCCGGGATACGATTATTGGTTTGCCCGAAATGAGCAGGGATCTTTTCTTTTTTCAGGCAGCCACGATCTGGGCATACCAAAGGATATAGAAGATGTCTTTGATTATCATGGGCAGCATGCCCTGTTTAAATGTAAGGGTAAATTTGGCTACCTGGATGAAGAAGGCAGGATACCAATTGAACCGGAATTTGACAAGGCAGAATCCTTCCGGGAAGGCCGGGCCTTGGTAAAGAAGGATAACCGTTTTTATTATATCGACCCCAAAAGCATGCTGCTGGAAAAGGATAGCGTACCGTTTATCCGTGTGGACGCTTTTTCAGAGGGATATGCCCGGGTAATGATCATGGATGAATTCGGTTATATCGATACTGCCTCAGCCTTCTACCTCTATCCGCAGTTTACGGAAGCGACGCCTTTTTTCAATAATATCGCCTATGTAGCGGATGAAGACCGGTTTGGCTATGTATTTACCGGCAGACCCCCGGACCTGGTAACCCGGTATGAAAAGACACCTTTCTCCCTTCAGCAACTATCCGATGATCTGCCGGAATCCTTAAAGTCCTTTGACTCTGTGGCCTGCCAATCCCACGACAGTACTTTGTTTTTCAGGCCGGTATCTGCCTTAACCGTAGTGGAACTAGGACGGATATTGCTCGAATCATTACGCTGGGCTCCCTACCGGCAGAAGAATTTCCTTCATATGATCCCGGGAGCAATAGCCGGTGAAGGCACGCTGGCTGCCAGGCACGAATTTACAATTGAATGTCTGATGCCAGGCAATGACGCCTGGGAGGTGTTTAAGAAAAAGGTGATCTTCAGGATATTGGAGGATCCCGATCTCCGGGAAGCAACATGGACCTGGTTCAGCCCCTTTTTACTGAAATCTTTTCAGTCCATGCCAGCCATTCACCAGGAAGAATATATGCAAATGACCAGCTACCTGGAAGCGTATTACCGGGGTTATGACCTGACCGCCGCCCGTTCCTTCCTCGCACAACACGAAGCCGGGTTTGCCTATCGCCATTATGATGGCACAACCAGCCCCTACCGGAAGACGAGTGCCCTTATCGATCGTTTAATTCTAAGACATGAAGTGATCACCCCGGCAGAGGCGCTTGAATGGATCAGGCGCCTCCGGTCTCTGCTGAATAACCCGGGCTGAAGGATACCGGGGAAGGATGGATCATTATTCATCGCAGTTGACCCTAGTGATCCGGTTAGGCATCGTGATCGTTACGGTAGTTCCTTTTTTTAATTCTGAAAGGATACTGAGATCGCCGCCGAGTTTATGAAGAGCTTCCCTGACAATGTATAAGCCCAGACCTGATCCCTCTGAAGTTTCATCGGCACGGTAGAACATGTTAAATATTTTGGGTAACTCCTCACCAGGGATCCCCTTTCCATTATCGTTGATAGTTATAGTACATATCTCAGTGCCGGCTAATATCCGGATATCAATATGACATCCGTCCTTTTCAGGATCTTCATACCGGATGGCGTTGTTGAGGACATTTTGTAAAACGATATACAGCCTATTCTTGTCCGTGATAATGGGAGATGATATTTCCATTTCCGTTTCAATAGTGACTTTTTTTTCAGGAAAAACCTCCTTCTGTTCCTGCAGGATCTCCCGGAGGAATTCCCCCATATTTATTTTGCAATAGGAAAGGTCGAAATGAGCATTTTGAGAATAATTAACAATATCATTGATAACGTTCTCAAGTTTAAAAAGGCTTTTAGTCATTTGTTCTTCATAAGGTAGTTTCTTTTTCTCTTTTTCTGCCAGTTGTAATAGGCCTTTAATAGTAGTGATAGGCCCTTTCAGGTCATGTGAAGATCGGTAAACGAACTGGTCCAGTTCCTGGTTGATCTTGTTAAGAGACAGGTTTTTATCCTCCAGCTCTTTTTCCGTCTGTTTGATCCTGGTGATATCTACGATCTGTCCCAGGAAATAACTTTCGTTTTCGTCCCTGATAAGGGACACCTTCAACAAGCCATGAATGATCTCTCCGTTCTTATGGATATATCTTTTTTCCATTGTGAAATCTTCCAGTTTACCAGCCAGTAGCTGTTTATCCATCTCAAGGTTCTCCTTCAGGTCGTCCGGATGGCTGATATCGGAGAGAGTTAAATTCCGCAGGTCTGTGAAGGAATATCCGAAATTCTCGGTAAAGGCCCGGTTGACATTAATTATTTTTCCATCCATACCCACTTTCGCGATGCTGATAGGAGCGTTTTCGAAAATATCCCTGAATTCTTTTTCACTTTTTGCATAGGCGTCCTCGATCTCTTTTCTTTCAGTGATATCGACCACCTGGGCGAGAAGATAATTGATTTCCCCTTCCCTGTTCACCAGGCTTGTCACCGTCATGATCGCGTGAATGATCTTTCCTGATTTGTGAATATATCGTTTCACAAGGCTATGCCTGGCAATTTCACCGGTGGTTATACGCCGGTTTTGTTTTAAATTGACTTCCAGATCATCCGGATGCGTAAAACTCATGAATTTTTTTCCGATCAATTCCTTTTCCGGATACCCGATTGTCTCACAAAAGGCGGGGTTCACCTTCAGGAGGGTCCCGTCAAACTCCGCGATCCCCATACCGATAGGGGCGCTATCGAAGATCACATTGGAATATTGTATATCCTTCAGGGGATCTTTATTCATTTTCAGGGAGTTCTGTGTAATTAAAGATAAGATTACAGGTATTAATTATCAACCTTTTGCTATATTATCCCCCAAACGGGACATTGGCCGTTGATCAGTGGTACCGGATCACTTTTCACAAATCAAGGCCTGCTATCATCTTGAATTCTCCATTACACAAAATATCGGATCCCCTGCTGCAAGAGAAAGGGATAACCCTTTATATCAAAAGGGATGACCTGCTTCATCCCGATATCTCAGGCAATAAGTTCAGAAAAATGAAGTATAACCTGTTGAAGGCCCGGGAGGAGGGTTATGAAACCCTGCTTACTTTTGGCGGCGCTTTTTCCAATCATATTTATGCCGTTGCCGCGGCCGGTGAATTAAACGGATTCAGGACGGTGGGTATCATCAGGGGAGAAAAATATGAGCCTTTGAATCCTACCCTTGCTTATGCTGAGAAGAAGGGGATGGTCCTTGAATATATCAACCGTAAGGCCTATAAGGTAGAGAGAAAAAATAGCTTTTTAGAAGCCCTTCAGGAGAAGTACGGCCGCTTCTACCTGGTCCCCGAGGGTGGTTCTAATGTAGCCGGGGTTAGGGGCTGTGCGGAGATGGTTGACGAGCTAACCGTAGACTTCGATATCATTTCCTCCTGTTGCGGCACGGGCGCAACCCTTGCCGGCATTATTGCAGGACTGGAAGGGAGAGCCTTTGCGATCGGTTTTCCCGTTCTCCGGGGTGGCGGGTACCTGAAAAATGAGATCTCCTCATTCATCCGGTCTTATAATGACCGTATCTATCTGAACTGGAGTCTTGAAGTGGAGTATCATTTCGGGGGTTACGCCAGGTATGATGATTGTCTCGTACATTTTATCAACCGGTTTAAAAAAGAACATAACCTTCCACTGGACCCTGTCTATACCGGCAAGATGTTTTATGGATTATTTGATATGATCAGCCGGGGAACATTTGAAAAGGGAACACGCATAATCGCCGTTCATACGGGCGGACTCCAGGGCATCGAAGGGTTCAACCAGCGGTTCGGAGGTCTTATTGACCAGTAAGGGATTTATTCAAGCAGGGATTTGATATCATCAGTGGTGAGTTCCTTGAAAAAGTTCTCCTCGGTGGTGATCAGGTCGGTAGCCAGTCTGATCTTGTGTTTCTGGAGGGCGATGATCTTTTCTTCAACGGTATTTTTGCTGATGAACTTGTAGGTGAAGACCTTGTTTTCCTGTCCAATGCGATGGGCCCGGTCTATGGCCTGCTGCTCGACGGCAGGGTTCCACCAGGGATCCAGCAGGAAGACATAATCGGCCTTGGTGAGGTTGAGGCCGAGGCCGCCAGCTTTGAGGGAGATCATGAAGATCCTGATATCTTTATTCTCCTGGAATTTTCTGACCTGCGCCTCCCTGTCCTTGGTCGATCCATCCAGATAGGCATACGGGATCTTGTTCTTTTCGAGGTAATGGCTTAAGATAGTCAGATGTTTTACGAACTGGCTGAAAATAAGGGTTTTATGACCCTCAGAAAGGGCGCTTGAGATCATCTGGGTGATATCATCAAGTTTTCCGGAATTGCCCTTGTAATGTTCATCGATCATTTTTGGATGGTTGGCGATCTGCCGCAGCTTTGTCAGCCCCTGTAAAAGGATAAAATGCGATTTTTTAACACCAAATTTCTCTATTTCGTCAAGGATCTTGTTCCGGTAATAGGATTTGGCTTCTTCATACCTTTCTTCCTGGTCGGGCGTCATGACTGAATATTTAATGCTCTCAACCTTCTCAGGTAATTCCTTGGCTACCTGCGATTTATGACGCCGCAGGATGAAAGGCTTGATGATTGCATTGAGTTTTCGCGTTTTAACCTCGTCTTTCTTCTTTTCGATCGGTGTGAGAAACTCGCTTTTAAAAAACGACTGGCTGCCCAGCAAGCCGGGGTTCAGGAAGGTCATCTGCGACCACAGATCCATCGTGCTGTTTTCCAGGGGGGTGCCGGTAAGGATCAGCCGGTATTTTGATTTCAGCTTACGCACCGCCTTGGAGATATTGGAATTGGGATTTTTTATAGCCTGCGATTCATCGAGGATGATATAATTGAAATAATATTTGGTAAGGAGATCGATATCGAGCCTGATGATGCCGTAGGAAGTAAAAACAAGGTCATAGTTCCTGAATTGATCGATATCTTTATTCCGGTTGGTGCCGGTATAGTTCAGTACCTTGAGACCAGGGGTGAATTTACCGGATTCAAGTTCCCAGTTATATACCAGTGAGGTAGGCATCACCAGAAGCGAGGCATGGGGAATATGGTTATTGCCGTATTCCTCCTGCAACATGGCCAGGGTCTGTACCGTCTTACCCAGGCCCATATCATCAGCCAGGCACCCGCCGAAATTATATTGTTTGAGAAAACGGAGCCAGTTATATCCCGAATGCTGATAGGGGCGGAGGATCCCGTTGAAATCAGGCGGGACTTTCGCATGCTCTATTTCCTTGAAATCCTGAAGTTTTTCCAGCTTGCGGTCCATCGATACCTTCACCAACTGTCCGGATTCAAGGTCCTTGACCAGGGCCAGATGATGTTTTTTTAGTTGTATGGACGTAGCATTACCGTTTTTTGTCTTTCTATCCTCGGCAAAAGCAAAAAGTTCCGAATATTCGATCAGCCAGGTTTCGGGGATCACGGCCACCTCTCCATTGGGAAGGGTGATCTCATTGCCCTTGAGATTAACGATGCGTCGCAATTCATTGAAAGGGATCTCATGATCTCCGAATTTGATGATGGCATAGATATCAAACCAGTCTATGTTCTCCCTGATCTCTATGGAAATGGAAGACGCTCCAAGATAGTATTTTTTATGTTCCAGCTTTTTCTGTTCCAGAATAAAGCCGATATCCTCCAGGTTATTTTTATTCTGGTTTAGCCAGGAAAAAGCTTTTATCTTCAGCAGATCGGCCTTCCCGGCAGAAAGGTCTACCCCGAGACTTTTTAACATCGAGATATACTGTCTTTCTTTCTTCAGGTTGCGGGGTGTTTTGTAGAAGGTGTATTCTTCCTCCTGGTGAACAATGGAAACACTGACCTTCTGCACCTGGTCGGACCTGAATTTGAAATTACCGTACTGAAAGAATAATTCGAAAGAAATACATTCATTGGAATTGTTGTCTTCACAATATTCTTCATCCAGGTATCCTGCCGTTGTAACCTGCTCGCCAATGGCAGAAAGATAGAACCTGAATACAGGAACCGGATCGTATTGGTTTTTAACGATTTTCAGTCCTTTGGCATGGACGTTAAACGAAGCGATGAGAGGCGCAACAAATTTTTCATAATAAGTAGGTTCGATTTTCCGGGGGATGGCAATAAATTTCTTATTCAGGAAAGGCTGTAACTTGTTACCGTCGATTTCCTGATTAAATCCGTATAATTTATCGTCAATGATAAGCCAGGCCTGCCGTTTGCAGGGCAGATAAGCGCCCCTGTATTGAAAGTCGATCTTTTCTCCATTATGCTTAATCGTGGGGAAATAATGGGTGTTGTCTTCGTTTCGCATGAAATGAAAAAGTACAGAAGCTCTTTCCTCCTGGACATAAATACGCTTCCAGGTGGGCTCCCCGTCACTGCCCATCTCAAACAACATCCTGCCATGGAGCAGGTCGAAGATCTTTGCCTTCTGCTCCTCAATATACGCGTTGATGGTGTTCTGTTTATCAATATCAGGATTTTCGGATTTATATAATTTGAAGAAAAAATCATTGGGTTTTAAGCGGGTATTATTGAATTTTCTGATGATGGCATCCTGCTGGATCTTATCCATCAGGGCTATCAGTTTATAGTCGCTCTCATCCAGACCGGAAGCAAACTCAGGGGCATTGACATAGGAGATATTCTGATTCTGTAACGTTAATTTCCCTTGTTCATCCTGCTGTACCACGAACGACTCAATAAGATAACCCAGGTATTCGTGCTGGTAAATAGAGTAAACGATCTGGAACGGTTTGGACGTTGATACTTTCATTTAAAAAAAATCCGACTTACAATTTACGGAAATATCATCCAGATAATACATGATTTTTATCATGAATTGGGCGTTTATGTAGCCTTTTTGGTTTAATTTATATTGTTTATAAACAAGCGCCTGGCCTAAACGTTATATGTCTATTGACAATTTATGCCGAGGGAAGAGATAATCCCGGTTATTATGCTGAGAGAAGACAACCTTTTATCTTTGGATCGTATAATTAATAAATAAAGTATTATTTATACTTTTATATCCACTATGCGCCGTTTACGCTTTCATCTTCATTTCCTTTCCCTTTTACTGGCACTGGTGCTGGTGATGCCCGGAGGCGGGCAAGCCCAGTTTCTGGGGTATCGGCTGATGAATAATCGCGGAAGTGTGAAGATACCCTTTGAGACCTATAATAACCTGGTGGTTATCCCGGTCAAACTGAATGGGATCGTCCCCCTGAAATTTGTTGTTGACACCGGCGTTCGGTCTTCCATTCTTACCGATAAGGTGATCACTGATGTTTTGCAGCTACCCTACAGCCGGAAAATTACTGTTAACGGGCCGGGTGATTATGTTATCCTGGAAGCCTATGTCGTCAACAATGTGGATATCCTGCTCGAAGGAGCGGTAGGTACTGATCAGTCGATACTTGTTCTGCAGGAAGATTACCTGCAACTGAAGAACTATCTTGGAATAGAAGTACATGGCCTGATAGGGTATGACCTGTTTAACCGGTTTATTGTCGAGATCAATTATGCCAATGAGTTTCTTATCCTTCATGAACCTAAATCATATAAGCCGAAGAGAAGATATACATCCTTTCCCATCACAATTGAAGATACTAAACCTTATATGAATGCCGATATTGTGATCAATGATACTTCGCAGGTAACCGGTAAATTCATGGTGGATACCGGGGCCAGCCATGCCATCATGCTGAATGAGCAATCCTGTGAGGATATTAATGTTCCCGAGCCTTATCTTACTTCTGATATCGGCAGGGGCCTTGGGGGCCCTATTTCAGGCAAGATTGCTATGATCGATGAGTTAAAGATAGGCGAGTTCGGGTTTGAAAAGGTGGTTACTTCTTTTCCGGATGCCGAATCCTATCCGGATACCGTCGGCCTGGTATACCGGAATGGTACCTTAGGAGGTGAGTTACTGTCCCGCTTCAAAGTAGTTTTTGACTATTTCGACGAGAAGATCTATCTGCGTAAAAATTCAAAGTTCAGAAGTGATTTCGGTTATAATATGAGCGGGATTACCGTCGTGGCCGAAGGCGATGAGCTTGACCATTTTAAAATTTCGGATGTCAGGGAAGGCAGCCCGGCTCACAGGGAGGATATCCGGGTCGATGACTTTATCTATGATCTTAATGGCGTTCCCTTGCAGGATCTTTCATTGAATGATATTTACAAACTTTTTAATTATAGGGAAGGGCAGAAAATACGGATGCATGTGTTAAGGGATGATACGATCCTGAGGAAAACCTTCCGGCTGGAAGATATCCTCGATCCTGATGACTGATCTTTTATTCTTCCCCGGCGGGGAAGTTGATTTCAAGACTTACATTTGATATGGTTGGCTGACCATTGATCAGTTGCGGCGCCCACCGGGGGCCTTCCCGTACCAGCCTAACGGCTTCTTCATCGCAACCATAACCAAGAGATTGACTAATTATGATATTCCGGGGAATGCTGTCGGCGCCTATGGTAAAGGCTACGATCACCGTGCCCCGGATATCCTCTGTTGCGGCCGGATCCGGGTATTGCTGGTTGTTTTTCAAATACTCTTCATAGGCGGGGAAGCCGTTCACCGGCCTTGGCTCCAGTGCCAGCCCTTCCACTTTGGCGGCAGCCTGCCGGGATAGCTGCCTCTTTTTTTCAGGGGCTTCATCAGACTGCAGGCTGACGGTCTCCGTAAGGGGTTCATTAACAGGAGGATCTTCTTCGCTGGCGGCTAATCCGTTTCCTGCGGCAAGCCCGTCTGCGTCACCAGGGAGGCCTTCCGTTATTGTTTCGCTCAGTTCCGCAGGTAATTCTTCCTCTTCCTCGGCAGGCAGGTTTTCTTCTGCTAATATATCGCTTGTATCCTCAAAATCATCGCTCTCTGGCTGAGGTTCGGCGACTGCTTCGACAATGGGCGGGTCTGTTTCTAAACCAGTATCGTTTGTTAATTCCTCCCGGTCCTCCGTAGCCTCAGGCTCCTGTCGGCTTTCCGTAATATTCTGCGCAGGCTCGTCGACGCTGCTCTTTTTTGTGGCTGCCTCCTGCTTCTCCTCAGCCGCTTCCTGGTTCATCGATAATTCCTGCTTTCCGAAGGGGAATTCATATTCCGTGAAAAGATAGAAAATAACGATTCCAGAGACTATGAAAAGGATAAGACTGGCTGCTATCCTGTAAAAAGTAGGCGGCTTGTTTGTTTCGACCACAGTGGAAGGGACGGCGCTGGATAACTCGCGCAGGTCGCTTTCAAGGAGGTTGGGGTCTTCAGATTCAAAGCCTTCGATCATATCCGCGAGAACAGGGTTTTCCAACATTAATTTTTCAATACGATACCTTTCCACAGGGGTTAACCCTCCCTTAAGGTATTTGAAAATGGTTTCCCGGTCAGGGAAGTTCTTATGGTTTCTTTTGCTAAACATTCTTCTTTTCCAGGCAGTTTTTCAGATTCCTCTTACCATTCTGTATGTAACTTTTAACCTTTTTCAATTCGTATTGGGTTATATCAGCTATTTCCTTATAACATTTCTCCTCCAGGTAGAATAAGGCAACACAGGACTTCTGCTGTTCGGAAAGCTGATCAAGGCATTTCTTCAGTCTTTTTTTATTCTTTTCAATAACATCTTCATTATTATGGTGCAGGAATCCCGGATTTTCCATAAAATATTCCGGTGAATATTCTCCGGTATCCCGGATCTCTTCTTCTGGGCGGTTTTTCCGGAGTTGCATCAGGCAATAATTTCTGGAAACTACATAAAGCCAGCTTTGAAAGTGTTCTATCTCTGTTTTTTTCAGATCCACCAGTATCTTTTCGAAGATCTGCATCACGGCATCCTTGCTGTCCTCCCGGTTCTTCAGGTATTTAAGGCATACTCCGTAGACAAGATGGATATGCTGGTCGTATAGTGTTCCCAATAATTCTAAATCACCGGTAGCCTGATATGCCTTAATGATATCCTTCTCGGAATCAATCGCCTTATGATGTCTGGAAAATCGAAACACGCCCTTTTGAATTGGAATACTAAATAATAAAGAAATAAATAATAAAGGAAGAGAGAAGAACAATATTTCCGGGGTATTGAAAAGAGACGGCCGGAGGAGGCGCCATGAAAAAAATAAATTTTTTTATGGAATTTTTATTGACCGGGCATCTTCTCTGTAAAACAAAAATATCATGAAAGAAGTCATCAGTATTTTAGCCATTGTTTTATTGAGTGCCTGGGCGAATCCTTTACTGGAAAGGAAGGTAATCACAGGCCATGTCTATGACCATACCTCTGGGAACCCCCTGGGGGGTGTATTGGTAGAAGCCGGTGGCGCTGCTGTCAGCGTCAGGAGCGGAAATGACGGATTCTATTCGATCGAAGTACCTGCCGGCACCGGAATCCTCCGGTTCAGCCTGGAAGGATACCATCCGCAGAAGGTGAACCCCGGAGCGGCGGCAACGGTGGATGTATACCTCAGGCAGGCACCGACTGATTTGCCGGTGGAAAGTGAAGAGATGCGGATCAAAAAAGGACGGTATGCCAAATATATGATGCCTGCAGCCACAGGACATATGGCCGATCACAGCATGATGGGCGGTGGGGCCGTCTATGAACAGGAGGCAGAGCCATTCAATACCGAAGAATACAGCGCCATCCATGAGAACATCTTTCACAGGCCGCTGAACAAGCCGCTATCCACTTTCTCTATCGATGTGGATGCTGCCTCCTACAGCAATATCAGGCGATTCATCAACGGCAGCCAGTTACCACCCAAAGATGCGGTAAGGATCGAAGAGATGATCAATTATTTCACGTACGATTACCGGCAGCCCGCGGGCGATGATCCCTTCTCCATAAATACCGAGGCAGGCGAATGCCCCTGGAACAAAGACCATTACCTGGTGCATATCGGTTTACAAGGCAGGATAATACCGACAGAGAACCTGCCGGCTTCGAACCTGGTTTTCCTGATCGATGTGTCTGGTTCTATGGGGCAGTCCAATAAGCTTCCTTTACTGAAATCGGCTTTTAAATTATTGGTCGATGAGTTACGTCCGCAGGACAAGGTCTCTATCGTGGTCTATGCCGGTGCGGCAGGGGTAGTATTGCCACCCACCGCGGGAGATAAAAAACAGGCGATCATAGCCTCCCTGGAAAACCTCCAGGCCGGAGGTTCCACCGCCGGTGGACAGGGGATAAAACTGGCCTATGCCATCGCCAGGCAGCACCTGATCAAAGGAGGTAATAACAGGGTAATACTGGCTACGGATGGTGATTTTAACGTGGGTGCTTCCAGTAATGCTGAGATGGAGCGTTTAATTGAGCAGGAACGGGAATCCGGTGTTTTCCTTACCGTACTGGGCTTTGGCATGGGTAATTACAAGGACTCCAAGATGGAGGTCCTGGCCGATAAGGGAAACGGAAATTACGCCTATATCGATAATATACTTGAGGCTAAAAAGGTATTCGTCAACGAGTTTGGTGGCACCTTGTTCACCATCGCCAAAGATGTAAAGATACAGGTCGAATTTAACCCTTCCTTCGTGCAGGCCTACCGCCTGGTGGGATATGAGAACCGGAAACTCAAAGACGAGGATTTCAATAATGATAAGAAGGATGCCGGTGAGTTGGGATCGGGCCATACTGTGACGGCCTTGTACGAGATAATACCTGTTGGCGTAAGCAGTGATCTTTCCGGTACTGTCGACCCGTTAAAATACCAGAAGCAGGAGCCGGGTAAAAGCACACAGTTCAGGGATGAGATGATGACGGTCAAGTTACGCTATAAACTTCCCGATGAGGATGCCAGCCAGCTGATCACCCGTATTATCGATCATCAGGCGGAGGCCTTCGATGAAACATCGGAGAACTATAGGTTCTCTGCTGCTGTGGCCGCCTTTGGCATGATCCTGCGGGATTCCGAGTTTAAAGGAACGGCGGATTATGACCAGGTACTTGCGTGGGCCCGCCATGCCAAAGGCAAAGACAGTGAAGGTTACCGGGCCGAATTTATCAAGTTGGTGGAGACGGCCGGCCTGCTGGGCAGGAGTTAACCGGTGAAAGATAAAAAATATGTGCCTGCGAAAATTTATGGGTACTTCCTTACTGAAATAATTCAATAAGCCGAAGGTCCCACATGGGAATACCTGTAAATATGGCACATATTTTTTATCTTTAAGTCTTTTATTAATCAACTAAACCCCTGGTAACATGACCCGGTTTTTTCCCCATTTACCGATATTTCTTATTTTTTTCATTTTTTATTCCTGCCAGCCGGGCAGTCTACCCCAGGACGACCGCCCCAACATCATCCTCATCCTTGCCGATGACATGGGTTATTCCGACCTGGGTTGCTATGGGGGTGGGATCAATACGCCCAATCTCGATCAACTCGGTAACCAGGGGATCCGGTTCACCCAGTTCTACAATACCGCAAAATGTTTTCCTAGCCGTGCCAGCCTGATGACCGGGCTCTATTCTCACCAGGTGGGTATGGGCCGGCAGGCAGGCAGCTTCAACAATAAAGGGGTCACCATCGCCCAGGTGCTTCGGAAGGCGGGTTACCGGACGCTGATGTCGGGTAAATGGCATGGCACTGACCTGCCTGTCAACATGGGCTTCGACCGTTATTACGGCCTGGTGGATGGGGCCGTCAATTACTGGAATCCGGGAGAACAGCAGCCTGGAGAGCCCATGCCCGGCAGGAAGCAATTTATGTATCCACGCACCTGGGCGATCGACTCCATGATTTATAAACCTTATACGCCAGCGGATCCGGATTTCTACATCACCGACGCCTTCACTGATTATGCGCTGGATTACCTGGAAGAGTACCGAGACGAAGAAAAACCGTTTTTCCTGTACCTGGCGTATACGGCGCCTCATTATCCATTGCATGCCTGGCCGGAGGATATTGACAAATACCGGAACCGCTACCGGGGGGGGTGGGACAGCCTGCGGCAGGTACGCTACCGGCGTATCATGGACCTGGGCCTGTTCCCGGAGGGGATAACCCTGAGTCCCAGGCATCCTGAATGCCCCCCCTGGGAGGAGTTCCCGGAAAAGGAAGAGGAGGCCTTGAAAATGGCTGTGTATGCGGCGATGGTGGACAGGATGGATCAGAATATAGGCAGGATCCTTGAAAAAGTGAAAGAGACAAAAGCATGGGAGAATACGGTAATTATGTTCCTGTCTGATAACGGCGCCTGTGCCGAGGTGGCTGATTATACGCCAGACATTGCACCGGGGCCGGTGGAGTCGTACCGGAGCCTGAACCTTCCCTGGGCCAATGCCACCAACACCCCTTTCAGGAAGTTCAAGAACCATGATTTTGAGGGTGGTATCTGTACCCCCTTTATCGTGCATTATCCGGATCTTATTAGAGAACCTGCCATTACTGACCAACCCGGTCACCTGATTGATATCATGGCCACCTGCATCGACCTGGCAGGTGCTACCTATCCGGAGACCTTTGCGGGCCATGACGTACTTCCGCTGGAAGGCCGTTCGCTGTTACCTGTTTTGGAGGGGAAGGAGCGGGAAGGGCATGAATACCTTTACTGGCAGTGGGCCGGCAGCACCGGCATCCGACAGGGCAGTTGGAAAGCGGTGGGATATGTCGACACGCCCTGGGAGTTGTATGATATCGAAAAGGACCGGGCAGAACTGAATAACCTGGCGGATCAACATCCGGAAATCGTCAGGGCATTGGATCAGCAATTCAGCACCTGGGCAGTAAAGGTGGGCGCCAGGCAGAAAGAAATTGTGGAGTAACCTTCTGTGTGGAGGATGGAGGATGGAGGATGGAGGATTGTAATTCGTGCTTCTGGCCAGCAGGCCATTATAAAGCAGTATTTTAAAATTTTACGAAGGGTTAAATATACCCATTGCTCAGGCATAACCTGAAGAGCAGGGTCATATTTTTACGGGCCGGTGCCTGGCGATAAATCCGGGATCAATCTCAATGCCAAGTCCCGGACCTGTAGGCACCTTGATCTTACCGTCCACGATCTTCAGATCCGATGTCGGGCACTCAAAGGGCACATGGGTGCCCAGTCCGTGTGTTTCATGATGCGGACCGGCATTGGGAATGGCAGAAACAAAATGAATATCATACAGGTATCCCAGGTCGCCCCCCGACATATGCGGAACACAGGTCTTCCCGAAGGCGTCCGCCATGCGGGCAACTTTCATGGAACGGATATATCCGCCGAAATAAAAATTATCGGGTTGTACTATCTCCAGACCGTTATTGGCAATAAGCCAGCGGAAATTGTAATAGCTCTGGTCCTGTTCGCCATTGGCAATGGGTATCTTCAGTGCATCGGCAACGGCTTTAATATCTTCGAAATGCCAGTACAGTACGGGTTCCTCAAAATATTCATAGTCATACTCTTCCAGTATCCTGCCTACCCGGATGGCTTCTTTCACCGAATAGTAACCGTTGGAATCGGCATACAGCGAAAATTCATTACCAAACAATTTGCGTACAAGGGGGATCAGTTTCTCGGTTTTTTCCGGCAGGCCTTCGTAGTGTATGTCCGTAGTTCCGGCATGCTGATAACCCACCTTGATCTTCAGCGCATATACATCATAAGAGGATACTGTCTCAATGATCCTTTCCACGTGTTCTTCCAGCGGCAGGTGCCGGAATTCGGTAGCCATATACACCTCGACTTCGGGATTATGGATTTCCCCGATCAGTTCTCCCATTGACTTTCCAGCAATTTTCCCGAGCATATCCAGAATGGCAAATTCGATGGTGGCCAGGGGTATGCCCAGAGACCTTCCATTATATCTGAAATTGAACTGGTAGACAAACACCCGTTCCAGGATCAGGTCTAGTTCCCGTGCATCCTGACCAATAAAATATGGCTGCAATTTGGACAGGAACAGCGGCCAGAGAACCCTTAGCTCACCATGACCCACCGAGATCCCTTCCGCTCCATCTCTCGAACGCACACGGCATATGAAACTTTTTTCATGACGCAACAGTTCCACACTTTCAATGAT
>CAZYDB010000003.1:30200-44225 GCA_964645995.1 uncultured Roseivirgaceae bacterium | reverse complement strand
AATACATCACCAGGTTAACCCCGATGAGCGCCCCGATTTTATCGGGGCCCTTAATCGGCCTTCGGGCGAAAAATTTATGAATTTTTCGGGTTAATTTTTTCCGTAAGGCATGCCTACAGCATAATTTTTCCTTGAATAAATGAGGAAACGGTTATTCTGGTATCTGATAACCGGTGAACTGCTCACATTGCCGGTCAGAAAAAGTTATTGAAGGTTTCGGATTAGACCTCAAGGGTTATTTCATAGCCACTGTGTTTTCTGATGTTAATCACCTGTTCATTTGATAAAATGAGGTACTGGCCACGGATACCCATCAGTTTTTCTTCTATGTATGGAGTTTTGTCAAGATTGATACTTTTTATTTTTTGTGGATACTGAAGAACCGGATATTCAAAATCGTAAATCTCATTATCTCCCGGAAGGAGATAATCAGAAATCAACATATTATTTAGCTTGATGATCTTTCCTTTTTCTTTTAGGATGTCAATGGAATGATTCATTTCGTTTTTAAGCATCATTTGCCAGGGTGTTTTATCACTCATTGATTTCTTCAGTTCCATTTCTATCATTCCCGCAAGGTATCGGTAAGGCGTTTGCGCGAGTTTAACAGCTTTCCATGCCCCCTGGTCTATCCACCTTGTCGGTATCTGATCTGATCTTGTCACCCCAACCTTGATTCCACCGGTAAGTGCCAGATATACTATATGCGGTTGATTATGATTTTCCTCTTCCCATAAATGATCTCTTCCTTTCCCTTCGTGAGCAAGGCATAATTCCGGTTTCAGGATACATTCTGAATTAAGGGGGGATTTAATAAAACAGGGATAACAAAAACCCTGTCCGAATGCCTTTTTAATAGTTCTGCCGCAGGCAATACAATGAATGATACCATGGTATTCCATCTTAACCGGTTGACCGATCAGATCATTCATGGGTAGCCCATCTTCTCCCAATAAAAGGTAATAGGATACAGGTTTTGAATGTTCAACCCGCATTTTCGATAAAACTCCCGTATACTTCATTTTCTAATTGTAATGAATAAGCGATCAAATTTATTTAATAAAACCCACTAATCAGCCTTTTTCCGTGTCTCTATTAATAGAAAGAATATTCAGAGGCATATGATATCAAAATATTCATAAGTTATTTAAGAATTATTATGCTAGTATACCCTAACCAGACAGACAGGTTTTTATCCCGCCCCGGGTTGTGCCCTCCTGTCAGGTTTTATGAAAGCAGGCGGTATGTTACTCCAGCGCCAGAGACAGGGTAAAAATTAGGTTGTTGCTTTGATGATTACATAACATTGTTTGTAAGAAATAATAATTATTTAAAAGCGAAATAACGCCTGGTAAATATTGATGTGATAAAATTGTAACAAAGAAATTGTATGATTAAGGTAGCTCCGACTTATCATTCCGGTTTAGCTTTCGTTCAACTTTCACGATTGCCGGCTATTCAGTTTGAATATTTTGATCAGTATATCCCTGAGGTCGACCGTTTTGAACTTATTGTTGATAATCAAAATATTAAAGATTGTATCAGTTATGAAGCCTATGAACATTGGTATCAGTTGATCAATCCACAATATTTTGAATATTATTTTGAAACCCAGATATAGGATCTCGTTACTATTTGCTTTTCTATCATAATTCCACCAAATTTATTATTGGAACCAAATTTTTTTATCTATGAAAATCGGAGTTTTACTTTCAGGTAACGGGGTATTTGACGGGTCTGAGATCCACGAGGCTGTTTTCACACTACTTGCCATAGATGAAAACAAGGCTGAAGCTGTTTGTTTGGCCCCCGATATTGAACAGCATCATGTGCTGAACCATATTACCGGTGAAGAAATGAATGAGAAGAGGAATGTGTTGATTGAGTCCGCCAGGATTGCCAGGGGCAATATCAGGGATCTTGCGGATGCTGTTGCTGATGACATTGATGCCCTGGTACTACCCGGTGGGTTTGGGGCGGCCAAGAATTTAACCAAATGGGCTTTTTCAGGTCCTGATGGAGATATTCTACCCGACGTAAAGCGGATCATTAACGAGATGATAGTCGCCGGCAAACCTGTTTGCGGTTTATGTATGGGCCCTACGGTCATAGCAAAGGCCCTGGAAGGAACCTCATACCATCCATTACTTACTGTGGGCAGCACGGATGCTCCCTCTCCTTATGAAATTGATGCGATCAGTGACGGCATGGAAAAAGCAGGAGCTAAAGCTATAATGAAAAAAATCAACGAAGTCCAGGTTGACAGGGAAAATAAAATAGTGACTGCTCCATGCTATATGATGGAGGCATCCATTTCCCAGATCAGGAATAATGTTAAGATGGCAGTGGATGAATTGGTTAAATTGATTTAAATATTTTTGTTGTTATATTGTGAATTAAAAATGGCCCGGTAAGAATACCATCAGACAACCGGGCCATTTTATTATCCAAATGAATCAGGCACTGGATATCATATATGAGGATAATCATCTTCTTATCCTCAATAAAAGAGCAGGCACCCTTGTTCAGGGGGATCAGACCGGAGATATCTCACTCGTTGACCTGGCAAAAACGTACATAAAGAAGAAATACCAAAAACCAGGCAATGTATATGTTGGACTGGTACACCGGCTGGACCGGCCGGTCAGCGGACTGGTGATCATGACCAAAACCTCGAAAGGACTGGAAAGGATGAATGCGCTGTTTCGGGACCGGAATATTGTAAAAAAATACTGGGCCATCACTGAAAAGATCCCTGAGGAGATAGAGGGGCATTTGGTTCATTGGTTGACCAAGGACCGAAAAAGAAATATTGTGAAAGCAACCACCAAATTCAGGAAAGATGGTCAGAAGGCTGAATTAACCTACCGCACACTAAGTCATATCGATCGGTATTACCTCCTTGAGATCAATCTTCTTTCCGGTAAATTTCATCAGATACGAGCGCAGTTATCAGCCGCGGGATGCCCGATAGCAGGAGATGTAAAATATGGATATTCAAAACCAAACAAGGATGGCTCGGTCTGTCTGCATGCCAGGGAGCTGCAGTTTATCCATCCTGTTAAAAAGGAGAAGATGATTTTAAAAGCACCACTGCCTGAGGATCTGATCTGGAAAAGTTTTAAACAACTGGATCAGAAATGAAACGATCTCTGGTATTTTCCGGCATAATTGTAGTGGGACTTCTATTGTTGTTGAGTTGTACCACAGGCAAAAAATTCAACTATCAGACAGCGTATAAATTTAAGTATATACAACATCAGGAAGAAGACGAGAGCCTGCCTCATATTCTATCCCAAGCCCGGACACTAATTCCTGAAGGCCACCCTGAAAACCCTCCCGCGCTTAAAGAATTACATGATCCTGATTTAACGGCTTCAATCACTCCGGGTATTAATTCCACTTTAAATTACAAACCCGAGTTAAACAGAGTTCTGGAAACGGAAAGTCGGGAACGAGCAACAGATGTGCAGAAGGCCGATAAAAAAGAAGTACCTGGTAAAATTAAGGATATAAAAAGGAAGAATAAAAAAATCAGGAAAAGAAGAAAGCCATCAATGTATGAAGACACTCATCCGGCTTTAAAGGGATTTATCTGGGTAGCATTTGGTCTTGGTGTTATCCTGGCAGCGGTTATTTTAGTGCCTGCGGAGGTTATTTCACTGATCCTGGTAATTATCGGATTCGGACTGGTTGCTTTTGGCTTTATTAAAATACTGAGTGTACTGATATGAAAGCCGGTCGGGACCGCTGTTAATTAATATTCATCTTCCTCAATGATACCTTCAGCCAATAGGGTTACTTTATTATTAAGCACTTCTACCACGCCACCACGGATCATGATTTCATTTTCCTCTTTTTTGCTTTTATATAAGACCAGTCCCTGGTCAAGTGTGGAAATAAGAGCGGCATGATTATTAAGGACCTGGAAAGCGCCTTTGGATCCGGGGAAGGTAGCGGAATCTACCTGTCCCTCATATACCTTTTTTTCCGGTGTATAGATCTCAAGTAACATAGTTGTACCTATTTAGCTTCGGCGATAAGCCTTTCTCCTTTTTCGATAGCGTCTTCGATGGTTCCCACCAGGTTGAAAGCAGCTTCCGGGAGATGATCAAGTTCACCGTCCATGATCATGTTAAACCCTTTAATGGTATCCTTTATGTCAACCAGTGTTCCTGGTATATTAGTGAACTGTTCAGCCACATGGAAAGGCTGAGAAAGGAAACGCTGTACTCTACGGGCGCGGTGTACCGCTTCTTTATCTTCGTCTGACAGTTCATCCATACCAAGAATGGCGATGATATCCTGTAATTCCTTATAGCGCTGAAGGATTTCTTTCACCCTTTGAGCAGTGTTGTAATGCTCATCGCCCAGGTCCTCCGCAGTTAATATTCTGGAGGTCGAGTCCAGCGGATCTACTGCCGGGTAGATACCCAATTCTGATATTTTCCTGGACAAAACCGTAGTAGCATCCAGGTGGCTGAAGGTTGTTGCCGGTGCAGGGTCAGTGAGGTCATCAGCAGGGACATATACCGCTTGTACTGAAGTGATTGATCCCCGCTTGGTGGAGGTGATCCTTTCCTGCATGGCACCCATTTCTGTTGCCAGTGTCGGTTGGTATCCTACCGCGGAAGGCATCCTTCCCAGCAATGCAGATACTTCAGAACCGGCCTGTGTAAAACGGAAAATATTATCGATGAAAAAGAGAATGTCTCTTCCTTTGCCTGTCCCATCTCCATCACGGAAATGTTCAGCTACTGTCAAGCCTGACAAGGCAACACGAGCCCTGGCACCGGGAGGTTCGTTCATCTGACCGAATACCAGTGTGGCCTGTGATTTGATTACTTCATCCATATCAACCTTGGACATATCCCATTCTCCCTTTTCCAGGCTTTCCTTGAAGGCATCCCCATACTTGATCACACCGGATTCAATCATCTCACGTAACAGGTCATTACCTTCTCTTGTTCTTTCTCCCACACCAGCAAAGACAGATAACCCGGAATAGGCTTTGGCGATGTTATTGATCAGTTCCATGATAATAACCGTTTTACCTACGCCGGCGCCTCCGAATAATCCAATTTTTCCTCCCTTGGGATAGGGTTCAAGCAGGTCGATCACCTTGATCCCGGTATAAAGAATTTCGCTGGAAGTGGTTAATTCCTCAAATTTTGGCGCAGACCGGTGGATAGGAAGGCGTTTGCCGCTTTTGGGTTGATCCATGCCGTCAATCGCTTCTCCGATTACATTAAACAGCCTTCCTTTTATTTCTTCCCCGGTAGGCATGGTAATGGGACCATCAAGGTGGATGACTTCCATACCCCGTACCAATCCTTCCGTACCATCCATAGCGACAGTACGAACACGGTCTTCACCGAGGTGTTGCTGACATTCGAGAATGATTTTTTCTCCGTTAGGCTTGGTTACTTCTAATGCATCGTAAATATTAGGTAAGATTGCACCTTCCTGATCAAAACTGACGTCAACCACAGGTCCGATTACCTGGGCTACTTTTCCGGTATTTGCCATGATGTATAAAAATGAAAATTAATGTGCTTTAATTTGATGCTCAAAGCTACTTGTAAAAAGCTATTTTCCCAAGCACAAAATTAATTTAAATCAACCTGTTTCCCCTTAAACCCTTAAAATAATCCGGAATGTTGTTCCCGTTTCCGGTTCAGATGATTTTAAATATATTTTTCCCTTATGGTAATTTTCTATGATCCTTTTCACCAGGGTAAGTCCCAAACCCCAGCCCCTTGTTTTTGTGGTGTATCCCGGCAGGAAAACACTTTTGATTTTTGATTTGGGTATACCCTTTCCGGTATCCGAAAGATCGATCATTACATTACCATCAGTGGCCTTTCTGATATCAATGGTAATAGTTCCCTCTCCGTCCATGGCATCAACGGCGTTCTTGCAAAGGTTTTCAATCACCCAGTCAAAAAGCGGGCGGTTGATCTTGGCTCTGATATCGTTTGGGAGTGCATTGATCCTGAAGGATACTTTTGATGAGATCCTTTTCTGCAGATAATTGATGGTTATATTGATTGATTCATGGATGTCTTCATAATTGAGTAATGGGGTTGAGCCTATGCTCGAAAAACGGGAGGTGATCATTTCAAGCCGGCTGATATCTTTTTCTATTTCCTTCAGTACCTCCGGATCATTGACCTCTGCTTCTGATTTAAAATACTCCATCCATGCCATCAATGAAGAGATCGGCGTTCCTAACTGATGAGCGGTTTCTTTAGCCAGTCCTACCCAGATACGGTTCTGCTCTGCCGTTTTGGAATAATTGAAGGCCAGATAGGCAAGGATGCCGAAAATACTAATGATTGAAAGCTGAACATACGGGTAGTATCGCAGTTGATACAATAATTTTGAGTTTTTATAGTACACATAATGATAGTCATAAGTGATACCATCCACATTTTGAAAACGGATAAGAATAGGATCATATTCCTCTTTCATAATCAGCAGTTCTTTCTGAAGGATCTCCTGAACTTCACGGGTTGACAAGGATTCTTTTATATCAAGATTCCGGTATTGTCCGGGAATGGGTCGTCCGGCCCCGTCGGTTAATATTACAGGAATTGAATTATTGGGGACAATGATCTCCTGGAAGATAAAGCCCAGATTCTGGTTTTCCTGTTGGTTTGCCGTGTATTCGAGTGTTTTGGCATAAAGCTCGATAAGGCGCTTTTCCCGCTCTTTTAGCTGTGTTACGAGGATATTGGTATAGTATATCGATACCAATCCTATCAGAATAGCCGTTACGATGATTATCCATTTATAACTCGTTTTATTGGAGTAGAGATCAAAGGGTCTTGTATTTTGAAATGGATTATTCATGAAAAGGAACCATCGCCGTTTTTTGTGGATTTAAGTGCATCCCATATCACAGGATAAATTTAACCATTAGGTGTGATAAATGAGGTATACCGGTTTTAAATCTTCATAAACAGCCACTGCCATAATATACGGTAGTTGACTTTAGCCCCATGCATCAGGATGCCGATCCTGTAAATCCGGCTTGCAAACCATGTCGTAAAAATAAACCCGGCAATAACCAGTGTCATGGACAGGATCAATTCCCAGAAGGGTACACCGAAGGGGAGTCGCATCATCATAATAATGGGTGAAGTGAAAGGTATCATTGATAGCCAGAAGGCAAGGCTTCCGTCAGGTTCTCGGAGTATCGCGCTGAGCACGATCAATGAAAAGATCAGGGGAATGGTAATGGGAAGCTGAAACTGCTGGGCATCGGTATCATTATCGACGGCAGACCCGATGGCGGCAAAAAGGGATCCGTAAAGAAGATAAGCACCAAGAAAGTAAAAAAGGAAAGCAAAGATCAGCAACGGCACATTAATGGCTTCAAGGGAACTGAAAATATTGGCCATCAGTTCTGCGCTTTCGTCATTCATTTGCTCCATCTCCGGTTGTATGGCCTGAGTATTAGATTCATCGATATTGAAATAGGAGCCTACAACCGTCGTAATGCCAAATCCCAGGATGACCCAGATCAGAAACTGAGTAAGTCCGACGGCTCCCACGCCGATGATTTTTCCCATCATTAATTGAAAGGGACGTACTGAGGAGACCATGATCTCAATGATCCGGCTGGTTTTTTCTTCAATTACTCCCTTCAGCACCTGGATGCCATAGATGAAGATGAAAAAGTAGATCATGATCGATGCAATATAGCCTATTACGGTGGCAACACCGGCACTTCCGGCTTTTTCTCCCGAATCGGTCATATTAATGGTGTCAATGGAAAGGTTCACCTTTAAATTCTCAAGGGTCTTTTTGTCTATTGAGGACTTTTCGAGCTTTACTTCTTCAGCTTTCTTCCTCAATACTCTTTCAAGGCTTGAGATGACATCAATGCTGGGGTTTTTCCGGGAGAAGAAGGTGATACCTTCCGGATCATCAATATTTATTGGAGGTATATATAGAAGACCATAACTATCGGAATTGGCGATCCGGCTTTTGGCGGTTACTATATCCGTAGTAAGCCGGTTGAATTTCAGCGATTCAGTTTCTGAAAGCTCACTTGTAAAATAACCCGATTCATCCAGTACATCGATAATCCTCTCCTCGGTTTCCCGGGTTGCCAGCCAGATAGGGACCACCCAGAGACTCGCTATCAATACCGGGCCGATTAAGGACATGATGATAAATGACTTTTTTCTGACCCTTGTCAGATACTCCCTTTCAATAACCAGCAGTATCTTATTCATTGTTTTGGGAGTTTACCTGGTTAATAAAAATATCATTCATACTAGGGATCTGTTCGAAAAAACTATGAACCTCGGTTTTGTCGATCAGGGCCGCCAGCAGATCATTTGGACTCTGGTCTTTTTCTGCCTGTATTACGGTGCGAAAATAATTTGTATCAAGCGCGGTCTTTTCAAGGATAGTGAACTGCCCGTTGAGGTCTCTGATATCATTTACATGTTCGATGATAAATGTATTGGTTTTATATTGCTCCTTAATATCTTTTTTTGAGCCATCCAGGATCACCCTTGATTTATTGATCAATGCAATATTTTCACATAATTCTTCCACCGACTCCATCCGGTGTGTTGAAAAAATGATAGTTGATCCTTTAGCTTGCAGGTCCAGGATCTCGTCTTTGATAAGATTGGCATTGATAGGATCAAAACCTGAAAAGGGTTCATCGAGGATAATAAGTTTGGGCTGATGGAGAACGGTAGAGATAAATTGGATCTTCTGCTGCATGCCTTTGGAAAGATCCTCCACCTTTTTTCCCCACCAGTCGGTGATCTCAAATTTTCTCAACCAGTATTTGATTTTTGAAGCTGCTTCTTTTTGACTTAATCCTTTCAGACGGGCCAGGTAGAGGAGGTGATCTCCCACCTTCATTTTTTTGTATAGCCCTCTTTCTTCCGGCAAATACCCGATGTCCTTTATATGAGCGCTTTTGATTTCATGCTCATCAAAAAAGATTTTACCGGTGTCTGCAAAAATGATCTGGGTGATGATCCTGATGAGGGTTGTTTTACCGGCTCCATTGGGACCAAGGAGGCCGAAAATAGATTTCTTCGGGATTCTGATATTTATATCACTGAGCGCCCAGAAATCCCCATAACTTTTAGATATATTTTCTGTATATAGAAGATCCAAGATTCGGAATAATGGCTGTTTTTAAATGTTTTACGAATATATGCGTTTCAACTTAAAAAGCACTACCGGGAATCAACAAATTTGATCTGTCCTACAGCTACATCCAGATGAAAAGTCAGACTGTTAGCAATATTACTCCGATAGGAATCACTGACGTACACATGTTTTTCTTTTTTCCTGAAATGACGGGGAATTTTAACATGACAGAGGGGTGAATTATGGATGTTGATGATCACGGGTATATCTTCATCCTCAGGCAGGCCTATGATGAGCGTGCCGGCACCGACACTCGCATATACCTGGCTCGAAACGGATAGTTTCCTGGAATAGTCGAGGATGAGGGCGCCAAAATTTACATCGGCAATAACTGTTTGTGCCCTGGAATAGTTCATCTTTTGGACGGTAAGTGAGCCAAGGTCAACTTTAACAAAGAAGGTATCCATATCCACAAGGTTACTTCTTCCTTCCAAATAACTCACCTTCACCTCAGCACTTCCGGTAGTGATCTTCAATTGTTCTATGGGCAGGCTGGAAAGGTCTACGGAAGCATCGCCTATGGCATAATTTAATTGCAGTTTCATTGGTTTAACCTTAGAAAGGTAAAGGTCCCAATGGTCCTTATTATCACCTCCGGTAGCGAAAATTTTTTCTGATAAGGAGGCCTCCTTTGAACTCCCTGAATTATTCAGTACGATAAATAAATTTTCTACCCGATTACTGGCAGCACGCTCGCTATATATTTCAGGTTGTGAATTTTCTTCATAGCCAAAGACATTGACAATATTTGGATTAACGGTGGGCTTGATGCAACATGAATTTGATGTTGCCTTCAGCATGATATGTACTTTATCAAAATCCCCGTCTTCCAGGGAAAAAAATCTTTTAACCTGCCCGATCACAGATGAATACAACATCAGATGGGCACAAATCAGCAATATCACCCTCAGCATAACCTGTTATTACGTGAGATAGGCGCCGGAGGTTGCAGAAAAGGTAAAAAAGGGGAAAAAAGATCGCTAAAAATTACAAAAATGGTTCTTTTTAGAAGAGGTCTTTCATTTTTTCAAAAAACCCTTTCTCGTTTTTACCGGGATCCGGACGGAAATTTGGTGAATTTTTCAATGCTTCAAGCATCTTTTTTTCTTCGGCCGATAGATTTTTTGGTGTCCATACATTGGTATAGATCAGTTGGTCTCCCTGTCCATACCCATCAATATCCCGGATACCCTTTCCTCTCAGCCGGAGTATCTTTCCGCTCTGGGTGCCTGGGTCCAGCTTGATCTTCACTTTACCACCAATGGTAGGAACTTCCACCGATGTGCCAAGGGCGGCATCAACAAAGGAAATATATAGATCATAGATCAGGTTGTTGCCATCTCTTTTCAGAAGGTCATGTTCGATTTCTTCAATGATGATCAGGAGGTCACCGGGATGTCCTCCGCCGGGTGCCATATTGCCTTTCCCTGACATGGATAGCTGCATTCCATCAGCAACGCCGGGGGGGATTTTAATACTGATAACTTCTTCTTTCTGGACAAGGCCGGTATTATCGACGCCCGGAGGTTTTTTATCGATTATTTTACCAGAGCCATGGCAGCTATGACAGGTGGTTGCCGAAACCATCTGTCCAAGCATGGTATTTACCACTTTCCTTATCTGCCCGGAACCGTGACAGGTTGGGCAGTTTTTGAATGAAACATCATCCGCAAGAACAAACCTTTTTACTTTTATTTTCTTTTCGACACCTTCGGCTATTTCATCAAGGTTTAATTTCAGCTTGATCCTCAGATTACTGCCGCGGCGGCCTGATCCTGACCTTCTTCCTGACCCGCCGCCGAAAAAACCTTCAAATGCCGATCCGCCAAAGATGTCACCGAACTGTGAAAAAATATCGTCAACTGACATGCCGCCGCCGCCGAAACCACCTCCACGCATACCGGCATGTCCAAACCGGTCATACCGGGCTCTTTTTTCCCCATCCCTGAGTACTTCGTAGGCCTCAGCCGCCTCTTTAAACTTTTCCTCCGCGGAGGCGTCCCCCGGGTTTTTATCAGGATGAAATTTGATAGCCACCTTCCGGTATGCCTTCTTTATCTCATCTTGAGATGCATTCTTTTCAACTCCTAATATTTCGTAATAATCTCTTTTAGACATGCTTTCAATTATGCTCCAATAACTACTTTGGCAAAACGAATTACCTTATCATTCAAATAATAGCCCTTTTCAATGGTATCGACGATCTTTCCTTTCAGTTTATCCTCAGGTGCCGGAATCTGTGTGATCGCATCATGTATTTCGGAGTTGAATTCATCCCCTATTTCGGACTGCATTGTTTTTAGCCCCTTTTTTTCCGTTATATTCTTTAATTTATTATAGATTAACTTAACGCCCTGGTCCGCTGCTTGGTTATCATCATGTTCTTCCCGGGCTTTAATAGCTCTTTCAAAATCATCAATGACGGGCAATAAATCGGTCATTAACTCTTCATTGGCCGTGCCGACAAGTTCCAGTTTTTCTTTTGCTGTTCTTCTCCTGTAATTATCAAATTCAGAATATAACCTCAGGTATTTTTCTTTTAGTTCCGCATTTTCAGATTTCAATTTTTCTATCTCCTTATTCACGGGTTTTTTTCTCGATTTAGCGGAGGCCGGTTTTTTTGATTGCTTACCGCCGGCATTTTCCTCCTCAGGCTGCTCATTGTCAACGGCCTTACTATCAATAATCGTTTCTTTTTCTATATCTTTTGACATAATTAAGCTGCTTAACGGTTTCGTGATCAGGCATCAACTATTTTGCCAAGCTCAAAAATATGACATATTGGCATAATTTAGTTGTTAAGCATACGCCATATCTTGTTTTTAAGTTTAATTAAGCCATCCTGACTGATAGATGATATATAAACCCATGGAACATCAAGAGTGATTTCTTTGGTAAGTTCTTCCCTGAGTTCTTCATCAAGCAGGTCTGATTTTGAAATGGCAAGAAGTCTTTTTTTATCGAGTAATTCCGGATTATATTTTTCAAGTTCGGTGAGCAATATTTTATATTCTTCATTGATGTTTTTGGCGTCGGCGGGTACCATGAAAAGGAGTATGGAGTTTCTCTCGATATGTCGCAGAAAGCGGTAGCCGAGGCCTTTTCCCTCGGAAGCACCTTCTATGATACCCGGGATATCGGCCATAACGAATGATTTGTAATCATGGTAGGGAATAACCCCGAGGTTTGGCACCAGTGTAGTAAATGGATAATCTGCGATTTTTGGTTTGGCTGCAGAGAGCACGGACAATAAGGTGGATTTTCCTGCATTAGGAAAACCAACCAGTCCGACGTCGGCAAGGATCTTTAATTCAAGGATAACACTCTGCTCCATGCCTGGTTCACCGGGTTGAGCATACCGTGGCGCCTGATTGGTAGAGGTTTTGAAATGATCGTTTCCAAGTCCGCCTGCTCCACCTGGAGTAATAATTTCCCACTGTCCGTCTTCGATGATTTCTGCCAGTATTTCACCAGTATCTTTCCGCCTGGCGATAGTGCCCAGAGGTACTTCGAGTATTTGATCCTGGCCATCCGCCCCGGTACGCTTACCCCCTTCCCCGTTATTTCCATGGCCGGCAAGAACATGTTTCCGGTATTTTAAATGAAGCAGGGTCCATAGTTGCTTGTTACCTTTTAAAATTACATGCCCCCCCCTGCCGCCATCACCACCATCGGGGCCTCCTTTTGGCACAAATTTCTCCCTCCGGAAATGCGATGATCCACTGCCACCATTTCCTGAACGGGTGAATATCTTTACATAATCAATGAAGTTGGAAGTCATTTCCTCGATTACCGGGGAAGACGGTCTATGACTTCACATATATTATTAAAAATCTCATCAATCGACCCAACCCCGTTCACTTTGTTTAGTTTGCCCTGCGCATCATAATAATTTGCGACAGGCAGCGTCTCTTCCTGGTAAACCTTGATCCTGTTGTTTATCTTTTCTTCATCCTGATCGTCTGTTCTTCCGGAAGTTTTTCCTCTAAGCATGATCCTTTTCTTCAGTTCTTCTTCATCAACTTCCAGCAGTATCATTCCCGAAATGGGCTTCCCTTTCTCTTCCAGAAGCCGGTCGAGGGCCCTGGCCTGGTTGACGGTTCTGGGGAACCCGTCGAAGATAAACCCTTTGGTATCGGTATTGGCATTGATCTTGAGTTCTACCATCCTGATCACTACCTCATCAGGAACCAGGTTTCCTTCATCCATGTATTTTTTGGCAAGTAGTCCGAGGTCGGTGCCTTCAGTTAAATGTTTTCTGAACAGATCTCCCGTTGAGAGATGTGTGAGATCATAACGGTCAATAATTTTATCACTTTGTGTGCCTTTTCCGGCACCCGGAGGTCCAAATAGAACGATGTTAAGCATAATGGTTAAAAAATTTATTTTTTAATATATACGTCTTTAAGATTTCTTCCATAACCCTGGTAATCCAGGCCGTAGCCAATAATGAAATCATCAGGGATCTCGAATCCCACATATTTGATTTTAATCTTATTTTTAATGGAGCCAGGTTTAAAAAACAGGCTTGCAATTTCAATCGACGACACGCCCAGGTCTTTAAGTTCTGACATCACATGTTGTAAAGTTAATCCTGTATCAATAATATCCTCAATAATAATCAGGTTTCTGTTGAAAATATTTTCATTGAGCCCGATCAGTTCCTTCACCTTGCCAGTGCTGGAGGCCTTTTGATAGGAAGATATTTTGATAAATGAAATCTGTGACGGAATGGTGATTTCTCTGAACAGATCGGCAGCAAAAATAAAAGCACCGTTAAGGATTATCATGAATAACGGATCTTTGCCTGCATAATCAGTATTGATGAGTCTTGCC
>CAZYDB010000003.1:0-30190 GCA_964645995.1 uncultured Roseivirgaceae bacterium | reverse complement strand
GTTTTACAGCTTTATCAATTTCTTCCTGCGTAATAAAAATCCTGAAATCAAGATCTGCTATTTTCATAAAAGGGTTTCTGCTAAAAGGTTGTAAATATAAATTATATCCTCCGATATTGAAAAAACTTTTCTGTTCTGCGGCCTTCAAGCCTGTTTTGTCAGAAGCCTGTAAAAGCGCAACATTTCATATAAATCCCTGGTGTTGATCGTTTCCCTGTCTGAGTGGATGTTCATGCAGGGGATACCAATAAAACACCAGTCAACCGGATACGGACTTCTTTGTATTTCACCGCCATCACTGGAGCCTTCTCCCTCTACTTCCAATTGATAATTTATTTTATTTTCATTTGCCACATCAATTATTTCACGGACAAATTTATGTCTTGGGATATACTCATCCTTCAGAGAGATCACAACCCCCTCACCCAACCGGATACCGTTTGTCACCCAGGTGACATCAGCGATCAATGCTTTTGAAATATGATATTCCTCATACATCAGCCTGGTAAGATAGGAAACCGATCCGCCTCCCTGTTCTTCCCAGCAGGAGAAAAAGATAATTGCATTTTCTATAGTTTCCGCCAGTTTAAGTACATTCCATAGGCCAATACGGTTATCGAGGCCGGGAGACCGGACAAGGTCTGCTTCCTGGCGGAAATATGGTTTAAAACTTAAAGCCGTACCAGTATCTATTCCTCTCATAAATCGATGATAAACACGGTGCTCGCTGTCAATACGGATATTACATTCAATAATGCCCATAGAATCTTCCCCGACCAGTTGGTTATTTTCGTTAATTTCCGGACTGCCGATGGGGACAAGCTGATCCTGGTAGCGGACCATAAAGCCTACAGTGTCCATATGAGCGAAAACAGCAACCTTAGGACTTCCAAAAGATAATCCCAGACAGTCATGCAAAGTATTATCCATCAGGATTTTCGGATTGGAATGCCACCGATTCCGGTTTTTATGGACATAATTAAGGATATAATCCCTCATCCTGTATTCATGACCGGAAGGGGAATTGACTTGACATAATTCTGTCAGTAAGCTAATACCCATTTTCTGAATATTTAATTAACCGATGTCCTGACATACCAAAATCATAAATTTTTCTTTAAAAAATTAAATTTTATACGGAATAATATATATCTTAATTTTTCGAAATTCAGGCAATTGTCACGATTTATATTAACCGAGCAGGATTCCGCAGGCAATAGTTTTATTGCGGACTTGAGAGACAGCAGTATTCAGAAAGACCGAAAACGTTTCCGCTGGAATATGGAACGTGTTGGTTCTATGTTGGCATACGAGCTTTCGAAGACCCTTGGTTATAAATCTATTGAAATTAACACGCCCCTGGGGAAAAAGCGGACGAATGTGTTGGTTGATTATCCTTATATTATTACTATACTAAGGGCGGGAATCCCATTTTACCAGGGTTTTCTCAATGTATTTGATCAATCGGATAGCGGGTTTATCGGGGCTTACCGGGCCAATCATGGGAGTGAAAACAGTTTTGATATTGAGATGGGTTACACCGCTATTGGAAATGTGAACGATAAAGATGTAATTTTGGTGGATCCAATGATCGCCACAGGAAGATCTATTGTAAAATCTATAGAATATATATGTTCTTTTGGGGGACCAAGAAAATTTCATATAGCGGCCTTGGTTGCTGCAGAGGAGGGGTACCTTCATGTAAAGAAAAATATAAACATTCCTGTAAGTTTCTGGTTTGGAGATCTGGATGAGGAATTGGATGAAAAGTCTTATATTGTTCCCGGCTTGGGAGACGCCGGAGATCTTTGTTTCGGTGAAAAAATGTAATTTAACACCCATGAATTAAAGAATGGTATTAAATATATTTCTTCTTATAGTTGGCCTGGTCGTTCTGATCGTTGGCGGCGATTTCCTGGTAAAGGGCGCGTCCAGCATTGCCCTCCGGTTTAATCTGTCGCCACTGGTAGTAGGCCTTACCATTGTCGCTTTTGGTACTTCAGCCCCTGAATTACTGATCAGTGTGAAGTCGGCTCTGTCCGGCAGTCCTGATCTGGCCATGGGTAATGTGATCGGGTCAAATATCTGTAATCTGGCCCTTGTACTGGGGATAACAGCCATCATTTCCCCCATTTTCGTTCAGAAGAACAGCATTAATATTGACTGGCCGATGACGATGGGCAGTTCCCTGCTTTTATACCTGCTTGTCAGGGAAGGTCTGGTAGATTCGTATGAAGGATTACTTTTTGTAGGTATTCTGATCCTTTACATCATATTCATTATCCGGAAATCGAGGAAAGACGCAAAAGCTGCCCGTGAGTTGGCTGAAGAATTCGATTTACCTGAATCACCAAATTCTGCGTTGAAGGATATGGGGTTTTTGGCAATTGGTGCTGCCGGTCTGTATTTTGGCTCCGAATGGTTTGTGGGAGCCGCCCAGGACCTGGCCCGGGAGATGGGAATCCAGGAGCGGATCATCGGCATCACAGTTCTTGCCCTGGGAACCAGCTTGCCCGAACTGGTCACTTCCAGTGTGGCTTCGTTTAAAAAAGAAACTGACCTCGCCCTGGGGAATTTAATGGGCTCAAATATTTTTAATATTCTTTCCATTTTAGGAATAACCAGTATCATTACTGAGATCAAAGTCAGTGATGTGATCCTTAATACTGATATGATATGGATGCTGGGCATTACGCTGATCATTTTACCCCTTATGCTTTCAAGAAGGCAGTTAGGCCGCGTTGATGGAATCATTTTATTAATGATCTACATTTATTATACGTATACTGTAGTATGGTAGAAACTATCTGGTCCGGTGTTGGAAAGTACCTGACCGTTTACCTTGTTAGTATGTTGAAATTTATCGGAGGGCCCACCATTGGTGCGGCCATGGGCCTGACTTTTATCGAAACCGTACTTCTTACGATACTGGGCATGATGTCGACGGTACTTATCATTTCATTTTTTGGACATAGTTTCAGGCGATGGTTAAACAAGGTGTTCAGAAGGGATAGAAAAATATTTACTAAGAGAAACCGCCGTTTTGTAACCTATTGGAAGAAGTACGGGTTATTCGGTGTTTCTTTTTTGACGCCGGTTATTTTTTCTCCGGTCGTAGGTACGCTTCTGGTGCACGCCTTTGGCGGTTCGCCGCGAAAAATTCTTGGTTATATGCTGATCAGCGCTATTTTCTGGTCTCTGACCTTGTCAAAATTCACCCATTTGATCCCGGGCCTGATAAAATAAATTCCGGCCTTTCAGCCATCTGATAACCAGGTGATTGAAAAAACTTAATTCTTCAGGAATCGTTACACAATAGGAATTGTTAACTTTGATAGAAACTATCCAGATTGATGAATATTGATAAACTAATTGCGGATACAGGCTTTGTCGACCTGCCTGTTTCAGAGAAGATCGACTTAACTTCTGAGATTACCAGATTAAAAAAGGAAAAAAATGCGATCATCCTGGGTCATTTTTATATTACCCCTGAATTGCAGGATCTTTCTGATTATGTAGGTGACAGCCTGGGTCTCTCGCAGAAAGCCAAAGCTACCGAGGCGGATATCATAGTATTTATTGGCGTTCATTTCATGGCGGAGACGGCCAAAATACTGAATCCTGATAAAAAAGTACTGATACCTGATGTTATGGCTTCCTGTTCGCTGGCTGAAAGTGCCCCGGCAGAGGCTTTTGAAGCTTTTAAAAAGAAACATCCCGGACATAAGGTGATAAGTTATATTAATTGCACTGCTGATATCAAGGCCTTATCTGATGTGATCTGTACCAGTTCTAATGCCGTTCATATTGTTGAAAGCTTTCCTAAAAAAGAGAAACTGATATTCGCCCCGGATAAAAACCTGGGGAATTATATCAACAGCCTGACCGGCCGGGAGATGGTTTTATGGGATGGTGCCTGCATGGTTCATGAAAAGTATTCGCTCGAGAAGATCCTCGATCTGAAGGGCCAATATCCCGATGCCCGGTTTATTGCCCATCCCGAATGTGAAAAACCCTTATTGCTGATTGCTGATTATATTGGCTCAACCACCGCGTTGCTGAAGTATACTCAGAAAGATGAGTCAAAGCGTTATATTGTTGCCACAGAAAGTGGTATCTTACACCAGATGAAAAAAGGATCGCCGGAAAAGGAATTCATTCCCGCGCCTTCTATTGATGCTACCTGTGGATGTAACGATTGCACCTATATGAAGCTCAATACATTAGAAAAATTATATAATACATTAAAGTATGAAAAACCTGAGATCAATCTGGATTCGGGACTGATAGAAAAGTCCAGGTTACCGATTGAGCGTATGCTTGAGATCTCTGAGACGATAAAGGCTTAATTCTTTAAAATAAATTGGATAGATATCAATCGGAATACCTTGTGATCGGCGCCGGGATCGCCGGTCTTAATTTTGCGTTAAATATCGCTGATTCCGGTGTTGTGCATGTGATCTCCAAAACAAGTCTTGGTGAATCAAACACTAATTACGCACAGGGTGGGATAGCTTCTGTATTTACCAGCCATGACAGTTTTGATGCTCATAAGAAAGACACATTTGATGCCGGTGCGGGCCTGTGTCATCCTGACGCCGTTGATGTCATGGTAAAAGAGGGGCCTCAGCGCATCAATGATCTTATTCAATGGGGGGTTGTTTTTTCCAGAAAAGAAAATCAGTCGGAATATGACCTGGCCCGGGAGGGGGGGCATTCCGTCAATAGAATTTTTCACGTAAAGGACTTTACCGGAGCCGAAATACAGCGCGTATTACTCGAAAGAGCAAAAAGTCATCCCAATATTCATTTTTTTGAAGATCATTATGCCATAGATCTGATCACTGAGCATCATGTACTCGATAATCTTCAGGCGGCCTTCAACGTTTGTTTCGGCGCTTATATCTTTTCAAAAAAACATAAAAAGGTATACATCTTCAGGTCGGATTACACCATTCTGGCAACGGGTGGCGCTTCCAGGGCATATCAATATTCCACCAATCCTACCAGCGCTACCGGTGATGGACTGGCCATGGCTCACCGGGCCAGTGTAAGGATAGCGAATATGGAATTTATACAATTTCATCCCACGGCCCTTTTCCAACCGGGGCAGCAGATGTTCCTTATCTCGGAGGCATTACGGGGACACGGCGGTGTTTTAAGAAACCTGGGTGGAGAACCTTTTGTCAGGAAATATAACAAGAAAGGGGATCTGGCCCCCAGGGATATCGTTTCAAGGGCTATTGATTCAGAGATGAAGAAACGCAGGGAAGATCATGTTTTATTGGATATGACACAGCTTGATGCCGATGATGTAAGAACACGGTTTCCAAAGATCTATGATCATTGCAAACGAAATATTAACCTCGATATTACCCGTACACCGATACCCGTTGTTCCGGCAGCTCATTATGTGTGTGGAGGCATTATGACTTCCTTAAACGGGCAGACTTCCATGCAGAGCCTTTTTGCTGTGGGAGAGACGGCGCATACCGGGGTTCATGGCGCTAACAGGCTGGCCAGCAACAGCTTATTGGAGGCACTTGTTTTCAGCAGCAGAGCGGCACAAAAGCTGAGGGCAAAGAGATCGAGAAATTTTGCCAGGGTATATATCCCGGAATGGGATGAATCCGGCGTATTGAATCCTGATGAATGGTATCTGATAAAACATAACCTCCAGCAAATACAGATCCTGATGTGGGATTATGTGGGCATTGTCCGGTCAAAACAAACACTTCAACATGCTTTCAGAAGGGCCAAGTTGATCTATGAAGAAATTGAGAATTATTATCAACGAACAAAAATATCGCCTGAGCTTCTGGAACTACGCAATCTGTCGGAAATTGCTTATGCCATTATTTTATCTGCTCTCCGAAGAAATGAATCCAGGGGTTGTCATTATATGACGGATTATCCACAGCAGGATGAAAAGTTCCTGAAGGACACGATCATTTGATCAGCTGATCCTGCTCCAGTTGATCACATCTCGGCTGAGTGTGTTAATATGATTTCTGATATTCCTGTTCTTTGGTTTTTCTATCGCAGGATCTTCTGATAAAAGGTTTTTAGCTGCCTCCCGGGCGATCTGTAATATTTTTCCATCTCTTCCAAGATCAGCGATCAGAAGATCCAGTACACCACTCTGCTGGGTGCCCATCAGATCACCGGGCCCTCTTAATTGAAGATCGGTATCTGCTATTTCAAAACCATTATTTGTTCTGATCATGGTTTCCAGCCGTAATTGCGCTTCCTTGCTAAGCTTATCACTGCACATCAGAATACAATACGATTGCTCGGCACCTCTGCCTACCCGGCCCCTGAGTTGATGCAACTGTGCTAAACCAAATCGCTCAGCATTTTCAATGATCATAACAGAAGCATTGGGTACATCCACACCTACTTCAATTACTGTTGTAGAAACCATTATTTGTGTTTCTCTTTTTACAAATCTCGTCATTTCAAATTCTTTGTCCTTTGATTTCATCTTACCATGAACGATGCTGAGATGATACTCAGGAAAGGCCCGTTGCAGGCTTTCATACCCGTCGATTACATGTTTAAGATCAAGCTTGGCGGATTCTTCAATCAAAGGATAGACAATATAGACTTGTCGTCCTTGTATAATCTGCTCCCTGATAAAACCAAAGACTTTTAACCTGTTCCTGTCGAAACGAAGAGTGGTTATGATTGGCTTTCTGCCGGCGGGCAGCTCGTCAATTACTGATATATCAAGATCGCCGTATAATGACAGGGCTAGTGTTCTAGGGATGGGAGTGGCTGTCATTACTAGCACATGAGGGACAACCGACTGGTTTTTTTTCCATAATTTAGCCCGCTGCGCCACACCGAACCGGTGTTGTTCATCGATAACCGCAAGACCAAGGGTTTGGAACCTTACGTTTTCTTCGATCAGGGCATGTGTGCCCACAATAATATCGATTTCCCCATTCAACAGATTGTCAAGAATTACCTTACGACGTGTTTTTTTAGTCGATCCGGTCAATATTTCAGCCTGCAGATTCAATTTGTCGGCATATTCTTTAATATTTTTATAATGTTGCTCTGCCAGGATCTCGGTGGGCGCCATCAGGGTAGCCTGCGCATGATTGCTGATGGCGATAAGCATGGCAATAAAGGCAACAATGGTTTTACCGGACCCTACATCACCCTGAAGCAACCGGTTCATCTGATGGCCGGATTTCAGATCTCCGAAAATTTCACGGACCACCCGTTTCTGTGCTTCAGTTAACGCAAAAGGCAGATGTTGGTGATAAAATTCGTTAAGTAGATTAGTGCTGGTTAAGGATAACCCTTTCAGCTTCTCAAAACGTGTGAGTTTAAGTTTTAATAATCTCAGTTGTATATAAAAAAATTCTTCGAATTTAAGCCGGTATTGTGCTTTGGTTAGATTGGTATGGTTTTCCGGGAAATGAATCTGGCGATAAGCATCCGGTTTGGGAATAAGATTGTATTGACTGATTATTTCAACCGGTAGTGTTTCATTGATATTGGGTAGTGCTTTGTTGATCAGTTCCCTCTGAAGTCTTGATATCGATTTACTGTCAAGAAAATGGTTTTTAAGTTTTTCCGTAGTTGAATAAACCGGTTGGAGCGAAAGATTCATGGCTTTATCTTCCGCATAGGGTTCCAGTTCCGGATGTGCGATGTATAATTTATTGCCAAAAAGACTGGGCTTACCGAATACAAGATATTCGACTTTGGTATTCAACTTTTTTACGACCCACTGAATGCCACGAAACCAGGTTAGTTCGACCTCTCCTGTTTCATCATAAAAAAACGCTACAAGCCGTTGCTTGTATTTTTTGCCCGTCAGCTCATAGGTTCTGATAAAACCCCTAAGCTGAATATAGGGCATCGATGCATTTATTTCATTAACAGTGTGAATCCTGGTGCGGTCCTCATACCTGAATGGAAAATATTGTATCAGGTCGCCAAAAGTAAATATATTTAGCTCTTTATTTAAAAGAGCTGCTCTTCTGGGCCCCACCCCTTTCAGGAATTCTATTTTTTGATCAAAAAAACGGGACATGATCGGGTTAAAATACACAAAGGCTTTAATTCATCCAACATTGTGTATGGTTAAGTGCTTATTTTTCCTTTGAAAATGGGCTGTTATGGCGAATAATTCAGAATACAGCCGATGAAGGGAAAAAGTAAAAAAGGATAAAAACACCTGGTTCAGTCAAAGCAACTTCTTACTTCCATTCAAGTGTGTTCAGCAGATGGATGATATCGGTTTTAATGTATTCGATGACCGGGGCCAGGGAGTCGTTTCTGGAAGCCGTTTTGAAATAGAGTGCGCCTCTCAGGAAATGTTTCAAAGAATCGGTTGTGATAAACTGGATCTGGCTGGGGACTTCACCGCTTATTTCAGCGATGGTGGCAATATTCCCGTTTTGTGTTCTGATAACCGACTCATCGATGGCATAAGCTTTTATCTGATGCTGTGAAGTTAGTTTAAAGGCATCGTCTAAATATTCTTTCATCAACGCTTCTTTTCCCCTTATCGGTTTATAGGTTACCTGGATGTTCGCTTCCAGGGTATCATAGAAAAGGTCTATCCAGAATCGATCATCCTCAACCTCTTCTTTGGGATTGACCTGCTGCTGTATTTGTTTCATATAGATCCAGGAAGTATCTGTCCGGAGTTTTGCCAACCTGGACATCTCGAAGGAATAGGGCAATGTATCGGGTATTCTTATGTAGCTATGGTCGGGCAATTCAATGCGGTTATAACCTTTTGGCTTTGGCATGTAATCCCTTGAACATTGAATAAATAACAGCAGGTTAAATGCTAAAAACCAAAAGAACAAATTCTTCTTCACTTTGCCTGACACTTTAATTTGATCGATTTTTTATATTAATGAATGGTTTTTTTATAAATACCCGTATTCTCTTGATCCGCCGGTTATCAACGGCTACGACGGTAAATACGAAGTTTTTATATTCGATCTTTTCCCCCACGCGGGGCAACTTGGAACTTAATTCCAGCAGCAATCCGCCCATGGATTCACTTTCTCCCTTCACATTTTCAAAGATGACCGGATCGGTACCGATCACCTTGCAGAAGTCGTTAAGGGAGGTCTTCCCTTCGAAAACAAACGTATTTTCATCAAGCTTGTTGTAGGCAATCTCATCATCATCGAACTCATCCCTTATTTCTCCGACTATTTCTTCAATAATATCCTCCAGGGTGATCAGGCCTGAAGTTCCTCCATACTCATCGACCACGATGGCCATATGCACTCTTTTTTCCTGGAAGTCTTTCAGCAGGGAATCTATCTTTTTATTTTCCGGAACAAAATATCCGGGCCGGACCAGCGGCTGCCATTTGAAGTCTTCCGGTTTGTCAAGATAAGGTAACAGATCCTTGATATACAGAATTCCTTCGATCCTGTCTATGGTCTCACGAAAGATGGGGATCCTGGAATATCCGCATTTGTTGATCTTGTCCATCAGGTCATGAAAATTCGTTTCTACATCGAAGGCCGAAATATCCATCCGTGACTTCATCACCTGCTTAACTGAAAGCGTTCCAAAATTTACAATCCCTTTGAGGATCTCTTTTTCTTCTTCAGTGGTTTCGCCCCCAGCGGTCAGTTCCAAGGCTTTGTGGAGTTCCTCTTTTGAAACCTGATAATCCTTTCTTTCGATTCTTTTTTCAATAATATCACTTACGTTTAAAAGGAACCAGCTCAGCGGCTTGAAAAATACTTGCGCCAGGGAAAGCGTCTTAGCTGTTCTTCGTGCAAAGAGCAGGCTGTTAGGGTTGGCATATACCTTGGGGATCACCTCTCCGAAGAAAACAATGGAAAAAGTACTGATCAGGGTGAGCAGGATAATCACAGCCCCCTCCAGTGTATTGGATCCGACAATACGCCAGGTGACAAAAGTTGCGAGGGTAACAATACTTACATTGATAAAATTATTGAAGATCAGGATCGTGGCAAGCAGGTTCCTCGGATCTTTGATCAGCCGGTAAATGATCTTTTCCGATTTCACAGGGCTGTTTTTGCAATTGGCAATCTCATGCCTTGTAAGCGAGAAAAAAGCAACTTCTGATCCTGAAACCATAGCCGACGTGAATAGCAGGATCAGAAGCATGAAGCCTGTGACCGTGTAAAATGTTACGGAATTGGCTTGAAGTAAGATAAATAGAAAACTACCCGGGTAAGGATCGTCCAAGTCGGTTAATATTTAGTCCTAAAATGGCAGATCATCTGTTTCTTCACCTGGTTGATCTGCAGGATCTTCAGTCTTGCTCACTACATTTTGAGTGTTTTCCTGGGGAGGGGACTGATTCTCGGAAGAGGATCTTCCTCCAAGTAAGACCATATTCAAAGCCCTGATTTTCGTAGTGGTCCTTTTGTTCCCATCATTATCCTGCCAGTTTTCCGTTTTTAACTTCCCCTCAATATAAACCTGTCTGCCTTTGCTGAGATACTGCTCAGCAACCCTGGCAAGCCCTTCCCATAATTCTATCCTGTGCCATTCGGTCTGCTCTACTTTTTCACCCTCCCTTGTTGTATAAGATTCTGTTGTGGCGATGTTAAAGTTAGCAACCACTGATCCGCTCGGTAAATGACGGATTTCGGGATCGGAACCTAAATTTCCAATCAAAATAACCTTGTTTACTCCTGCCATAATTAAATAATTTAGCTGTTGAACATAAATATTGTTACAAAGCTAATTAAAAAAAGTTTCCCTTCAAATATTTATCTATCAATACGGGTTTGGGCAGGTTCCTGATTTCATTTTGTGCATAAAATTTCCCGTCGGATAACATGAAATGTTTTTTTACCTGTGGATCATCAGGATCTATATCGATGTAATAAAAAGAAGCATGAATTATCTGGTGCGTTAACGTATGTCGGATTGTGTAATGACATTCCGATTCCGGACCGGTCAAACAATATAATTGCTCGTCCATTGTACTTGACCAGTGTTTATTACTTCCGGTTTCGATCATGTAAAATTCATAAAGACCTTGCCAAATGTCTTTCTCTGTTCTTTTTCTCAGATAGACCAAACCTCTGGCATTGAGAATTAAGTAATGAAAATATCGGGCTTTGGCTTTTTTCTTCTTTGCTTTTATGGGTAGTTTGTTTACAAGGCCATTTTGATATGCAAAACACTGTTCATTTAAAGAGCATGTGTCACAGGCCGGATTTTGGGGTAGACATTTAAGGGCTCCAAATTCCATTATCGCCTGGTTGAAGTCCCCCGGAGAATCTTTAGATATTAATTTTTCAGCTTTTTCCTTAAAGATCCTTTTGGCCTGATGGGAAGATATATCCTCCACAATTCCAAAAATTCTTGAAAGGACGCGAAAGACATTTCCATCCACTACAGGTACGGGTTCATTAAAAGCGATAGAAGCTATAGCGGCGGCAGTATATTCACCTATTCCGGGAAGATCGAGTAATTGATCATATGATCGGGGAAAATCACCATTATATTTTTCAACAATTATACGGGCGCATTTATGCATATTTCTAGCCCTTGAGTAATATCCCAGTCCCTGCCATATTCTGAGCACTTCCTGTTCTGAAGAGCCTGCCAGGGAAAAGATAGTCGGGAATTTTTTAATAAAACTATTAAAATAGGGAAGTCCCTGCACCACCCGGGTCTGCTGCAGAAGGATCTCTGACAGCCATATCCGGTACGGATCATCGGTTTTACGCCAGGGAAGGTCTCTCCGGTTCTGGTCATACCATGAGGATAAATGTTCCGTCAGGGTCCGCTTATCGGGCATTTTGATGATTTGTTTGAATATAAAAATAACAATCATTCAATTTTGTTTGCTTTTTATTTTCATTAATGATGCTGACAATTTATTTTTGTGACTCCAAAATATTTGGTTATTAAACATTTACGAGTATTTATAAACTTTTAGAATTGTGACTAAAGCTGAGGTAATTTCTAAAATATCAGATCAGACCGGCATAGACAAGGCCGATGTACAGGTAACTGTAGAAGCACTTTTTAGTGTTATAAAAAACTCCATGTCCGATGGGGAGAACATTTATGTTCGGGGGTTCGGAAGTTTTATTAATAAAAAGAGGGCCAAGAAGATTGCGCGTAACATCTCAAAAAATACAGCAATTGTTATTGATGAACATTATGTTCCCAGCTTTAAGCCATCGAAGGTTTTTATTGAGAAGGTCAAAAAAAGTGATAAAGTAAAATCCGTTAATTCATAAATCCCTGAAAGCTGGCTGGTCAGCAGGGAAATCAATGGTAAAGCACAGGGTTATACTTATTGTTTTAGCTGTGATCATGATCGCAGCACTTTACAGTCTGCCAAAAATTGTGGTTGACAATGAGGGTGAAGAGGGGATTTCTTCGAATCAGGTTGATCCCGGGGAGGAGGCTCCTTCAGCAGACTTTTCGGAACAGCATGCTTCCGTGATTAGTTCGGAGGGACAGGCAGACATTGACCGGTTAAAGAATAATTTTAAGGAAGGAACTGAGGGAAAAAGGATCGACATAGCCGATTCGCTTGCATCCGTTTATTTATCGTATAACAGGTATGACAGTGCAGCGGTTTATTTGGAGTATCTGGCAGAAAACGATCCGGTTCCTGTTCGTTTTGAAAAAGCCGGTGATGCCTATTATGAATCCTTCGGTTTTGCGATGGATCGTGAAAAGGCCAGCCGTTTGGGTGAAAAGGCCCGGTATTTCTATAACCGGATTCTTGAGGAACAACCCAGGAGGTATGATTTACGTAATAAAATAGCCATGACTTACGTGTCTTCTGCCAATCCTATGCAGGGGATAACGATGTTAAGGCAGATATTGGAAGAAGATCCTGAGAATGAACCGGCCATCAGTAATCTGGGAATGCTGTCGATCCAATCAGGTCAGTATGAAAGAGCAAGAGAATATTTTGAAAATCTTGTATCGATCAATCCAAGAAACCTTAAGGGGCAGTTTTATCTGGGCCTTTCTTATTATGAACTTGGACAGAAGGAGGATGCCAGAAAGCAATTTGAACTTGTTAAAAGTATGGAAGATGATCCGGCGGTAATAGCAACGGCGGATGGATATCTAAAAGAACTTGATTAATACATTGTAATTCACATAAAAATATTTAACTATGCCTTGTGGTAAAAAAAGGAAAAGACATAAAATAGCGACGCATAAAAGAAAAAAGCGTTTGAGAAAAAACAGACATAAGAAGAGACAATAGGCTTCTTATGGAATAGGGTAAACTATATGATACGACCTTGAGTACAAACTTAATAGTAAATGAAACAGATCAAGGATATCGAATAGCCCTATTGAAGAATAAAGATCTTGTTGAATTCCATTATGAAGAGGAATCAGCACGTTTTAAGGTCGGGGATTTATACCTGGGTGTTGTGAAAAAAGTTGTTCCAGGTTTAAATGCAGCGTTTATTGATATTGGATATGATAAAGATGCATTTTTGCATTATCTGGATTTAGGACCCCAGGTAAGTTCATTAAAAAAATTCACAAAGCTTGCCCAGACCAGAAATAACACCTCTTCAAAACTATCAAATTTCAGGCTTGAGCCTGATATTGATAAATCCGGTAAGATCTCACAGGTTCTCTCCAGGAATCAGCAAGTGCTGGTTCAGGTTGTTAAAGAACCTATTTCAACAAAGGGCCCCCGATTATCCTGCGAGATATCTCTGGCAGGGAGATATCTTGTATTAGTTCCATTCTCCACTTCAATCAATGTTTCGAAGAAAATTATTGAAAGTGATGAAAGGAAGCGACTCACCCGTTTGATCAATTCGATTAAACCACAGAATTTTGGTGTAATTATCCGTACCGTTGCCAAGGGCAAGGATGTTGCCGAGCTTGACAGGGATCTTACAAACCTGTATAAGAACTGGCATAATGCTGTTCGGATATTAAAGAGTGCCAAACCCAAAACCAAGATCCACGGTGAGATGAGTAAGGTATCCTCTCTTTTAAGGGATATTCTTAACGAGTCATTTGACTCGGTCGATGTAGACAGTAAGGTTATTTATGATGAGATCAGAGGATATGTCCACAAGATCGCCCCTGAAAAGGAAAAAATCATCAAGCTGTATAATGGTAAGGCCAAGATCTTTGAGCATTACGGTATTGAAAAACAATTAAAATCTCTCTTCGGACAGTCGGTAAGCCTGACCGGTGGAGGTTATCTTGTTATTGAACATACTGAAGCCCTTCATGTTATCGATGTTAACAGCGGCAATAAATCCAATTCTGAAGCTGATCAGGAAAAAACGGCCCTCTCGGTAAATTTAGAGGCAGCCCGTGAAATAGCCCGTCAGTTGAGATTACGCGACATGGGTGGTATCATCGTTATCGATTTTATCGATATGCGTAAAACCGAAAACAAGAAAAAAGTGTATTCGGTGATTAAAGACGAAATGAAGGAAGACCGGTCCAAGTTTACCATTCTGCCTTTATCAAAATTTGGACTTATGCAGATCACCCGTCAGCGTGTAAGGCCTGAACTGAATATTTCAACCCATGAGATCTGTCCTGCCTGCAATGGAACCGGAAAGATCACGCCATCTATTCTTATTTCCGATATTATTGAGAAAAATATAGATTTTGTGCTTACCAAACAGAATGAAAAGCATCTCACAATAGCCTTGCATCCTTATTTATATGCCTATTTTACAAAAGGAGTTGTCTCCAGGCAGATGAAATGGTTTTTGCACTATCATCGATGGATCAATCTGGAGGAAGATACTTCACTGGGAGTCACTGAATTTAAATTCCTGAATAAAAATGGCGAGGAGATCGCCATCAATTGATCTTTTACACCGTATCCGGAAGCATTGCAGGCATTCTTATTGTAATTGGGCGTCGTAAATTTTTTATTCTATGATTGATAAATTGGAAGCGATTAAGAACCGGTTTGAAGAGGTTGGGAAATTGTTGATCGAACCGGATGTAATGACGGATATGAAAAGGTATTCCAGGCTCAGTAAGGAGTATAAAGAGCTTGACAGGATCGTTAAACAATTTTTAGTTTATAAGAAGGTTTTGGACGACATTCAAAGTGCCAAAAAAATGCTTGAATCCGAAAAAGATCCTGAGTTCAGGGAGATGGCTAAAATGGAATTGGACGAATTGTATCCTCAACGTGAAAAGATGGAGGCTGAGATGAAGCATATGCTCACCCCCAAAGATCCGAATGACAGTAAAAATGCAATTATGGAGATACGCGCAGGCACGGGAGGGGATGAAGCCGCGATCTTTGCCGGCGATCTTTTCAGGATGTACCAGCGCTTTTGTGAAAAGAAAAAATGGAAGCTCAATCTGCTCGATATTACGGAGGGTACTTCGGGGGGGTATAAGGAAATAATCAGCACCGTGAGCGGCGAGGATGTATACGGGCAGTTGAAATATGAATCCGGTGTGCATCGCGTACAACGCGTTCCCGTTACGGAGACACAGGGCCGGGTACATACTTCCGCTGCCAGTGTCGCTGTTTTACCTGAAATGGATGAGGTGGAAGTAGATGTTAATATGAATGATATCCGCAAAGATACTTTCTGCTCCTCAGGGCCGGGAGGTCAGTCAGTTAATACTACCTATTCTGCTGTTCGACTCACCCATATTCCATCCGGTCTCGTCGTTACCTGCCAGGATGAGAAATCACAGATTAAGAACCTGGAAAAAGCCATGAAGGTACTTCGTTCCAGACTATACGAGATAGAAGTAAAAAAACATAATGATCAGGTAGGGGAACAGAGGAAGTCCATGGTAGGCAGTGGTGACCGGTCGGATAAGATCAGGACTTATAATTATTCACAGAGCCGGGTTACTGATCACAGGATTAATTTCTCGGTATATAATCTTCAGGCAGTCATGGACGGAGAAATTGATGATTTCATCGAACAACTTCGAATCGCTGAAAATGCAGAAAGATTAAAAGAAGGGAAGTAAGAATATACATTTTGATTTCCAGAATCCATATTTTAATTTTTTTTTTAACCGGAATAATTCTGGCCTGTCAATTTGATGATGAACTAGTCACCAGGAATCCGGAATTTCCACTCTCCTTTTCCAATGATACCATTTCCTTCGACACATTATTTACCAGTCAGGGTAGTGTTACTAAAAGACTAATGGTATCCAATCCTAATAATAATGCAGTAAATATTGAAAAAATATATTTAGGCAAGGGGAATGGCTCGGCGTTTAAAATCGCTGTCGGAGGCATTTATCAGCAGGAAATAAATGACCAGGTTATTTTGGGTAATGATTCCCTGTTAATTCTGATAACGGTTACAATCAATCCCAATGATGATCTTCTGCCTTTTATCATTAAAGACTCACTGGTCTTTCTCCAGGAGAGTAATACCTCTGATATAAAACTCAGGAGCTGGGGGCAGAATGTTTTTTTTCTGGGAGATTCTATTATCAGTAGTGACCAGACCTGGACGGCAGAGAAACCATATTTACTCAATGCTTCCATACTGGTTGATAGCTTGATTACCCTAACTATTGAAAAAGGAGCCAGGGTTTATAGCCGTTTTGATGCTTTTATTTTTATCAGGGGAACCTTAAAGGTTATGGGTACACCTGACCATCGGGTGGTTTTCAGAAATGAAAGACTGGAGGAAAAATATGATCAGGTTCCCGGCCAATGGGGAGGGGTGGTTTTCCTGGAAGGCAGCCGGGATAATGAGCTGGATTATGCCGATATACGGAATGTGCAATATGGCCTGCGCATTGGAACACCCGACCAGGATACCATACCGGATGTTATCCTCAGGAACGTAAGGATTGAGAATACGTCCATCGGCGGTATTGTGTCTTTTACATCTGATGTTTATGCTGAGAATACGCTTATTAATACCTCTTTAGGATTTAACCTGGCAAACCTGGCCGGCGGATATTATCACTACGATCATTGTACTTTTGCGAATTATGCCTTAAACTTTTTCAGGCAGGGCCCTTCCGTTCTTTTTTCTGATAATATATTACGCGATGATCAGTCGGTCCTCACGGGTGCCCTGGAAGTCAGGCTCGATAATTCTATTATCTGGGGAAACAGGGCTGAAGAAATTATAATCGACGATGCCGGGGGCGAAGATTTTTCGATTATTTCAAGGAACAGTATTATCAAAACCTCGTTAAATATATTTGAGGGGGATCGGAATATTCTTGAAACCAATACTGATTTTATGCAATTTTTCAATGTAGAGGGTTATGACTATTCACCCGATACATTTTCCCCGGCGATTGATTACGGATTACAATCAACTATTGAAATAGATCTTTTTGGCCATTTGCGCGATTCAATACCTGATGCGGGGGCCATAGAACTATTAAAATAAGAAGATATGAAATTTTTTCAAAAAGAGATTATTCTACCAAGGTTCAGAAGAGGTTGTCATATTATCACGGAGAACATTGAAGATGAGTTTGTGGAATTAAAGCAGTTTGAAAAAGGATTGATGCACATTCTGATCAAACATACGTCTGCGGGCCTTACCCTCAATGAAAACGCCGATCCTACTGTCAGGAATGACATGGAGGCTCATTTCAATAAGATGGTTCCCGAAAATGCACCTTACTTCAGACATAACTATGAGGGGCCTGATGATATGCCGGCACATATCAAGACCACTCTCGTTGGCAATGATTTGACCATTCCGGTTACCAAGGGCAGACTGAATCTTGGCACCTGGCAGGGTGTGTATTTATGTGAATTCCGCAATTATGGTGTTAACCGTCATCTGGTGTTGACGTTATATGGTGTTTAAAGACCTTGGTCTCACAATTTTGACCTGAGAAATTCGGCGGTGTGCCCGGAGCTGTTTTGGGCCATATCTTCAGGCATTCCTTCAAATACTATATGTCCGCCTTTTTCCTCCCCCCCTTCCGGTCCCAGATCAATGATCCAATCCGCGCATTTGATCACTTCCATATTATGCTCAATAATTACGATGCTGTTTCCCTGATTGATCAGGGCATTCATGGAGGTGAGCAGCTTGCTGATATCATGAAAATGAAGACCGGTTGTCGGTTCATCAAAGATAAAAAGCACATGTCCTTCCCTGTTTGTTCCCCCTTTTCCTAAAAAGGCTGCGAGTTTCACTCTTTGTGCTTCGCCCCCACTCAGCGAATTGGATGATTGTCCCAGTCTGATGTATCCAAGGCCCACTTCCTGAAGGGGTTTCAAACGTTCCACAAGTGCTTTTTCATCAGAAAAGAAGACAATACTTTCGTCAATGGTTAACTCAAGAACCTCACTGATATTTTTATCCTTATAGGTTACATCCCGGATTTCCTGTTTGAAACGTGTGCCATTACAGGTTTCACAGGTCAGGTAGATATCAGCCATGAACTGCATCTCGATCTTTACCGTACCCTCTCCCTGGCATACATCACATCTTCCGCCGTCGACATTAAAAGAAAAATGTGCCGGCTTGTACCCTCTTTGAGTTGATAATGGCTGACTGGCAAAAAGCTTCCTGATATGATCATAAGCCTTAATATAGGTAACAGGGTTTGATCTGGAAGACCTGCCGATAGGATTCTGATCCACCAGTTCAACCTGTGAAATCCTATGGTAATCACCTTCCAGTTTATCAAATTTTCCGGTAGTCTCAGACACCATTCCAAATAATTTGCCGAGAGAGGGATATAGAATCTTCTGAACCAGGGTTGTTTTCCCCGAACCACTTACGCCTGTAATCACTGCCATTACGCCAAGCGGAATTTTGACATCTATATTCTTAAGATTATTTTCACGTGCTCCTCTTAACATAATATAATGATTCGATTTTCTCCTTCGAACCGGCACCGAGATCTGGTCTTTCCCACTGAGGTAACGGGCGGTATGGGTATTATCATAGTGCATGATATCCAGTGGAGAACCCTGGAAAACCAGTTCGCCCCCGTGAGAACCTGCATCAGGTCCTATGTCAATTATATGATCAGCCTGTCGCATCACTTCTTCTTCATGTTCGACAATGATAACACTATTGCCGAGGTCGCGCAATTGCAAAAGCACTTTGACCAGACGGTTGGTGTCCCTGGGATGTAATCCTATGGTTGGCTCATCAAGGATATACATCGATCCCACCAGTGCGCTGCCTAAGGATGTGGCCAGCCGGATACGCTGATATTCACCACCCGATAAGGATGAGGTGAGCCTGTTAAGGGTAAGATAACCTAATCCTACGAGATTCAGGTAAGATAACCTGCTGACCACCTCAGTTATCAATCGCTTGCTGACAGCATGCTCATGTGCCTGAAGCCGGAGATTTTCGAAGAAGTTGAGACTGCTGGTCACAGGCATTAAGACCAGGTCTGAAATAGACTTACCCTCGATTTTTACATAGGAGGCATCTTTCCGGAGCCGGGTACCCTGGCATTCGGGGCATACCGTCCGGCCCCGGTATCTGCTGAGCATGACCCGGTACTGTATTTTATGGGTTTTGGATTCCAAATGACGGAAAAAACCGGATAAACCTTTGAAGTTTTGATTGCCTTCCCATAAAAGATGGTATTGTTCACTGGATAGTTCGTTTATAGGTTTGTGAATCGGGAAATCATAATCGACCGCATGGATGATAAGGGGCCGCAGCCATTTTTTCATGGTTTCGCTTCTCCAGGGAACAACAGCGCCTTCATAGACCGACAGGCTTTTATCCGGTATCACCAGATCCTCGTCAATTCCAAGGATATTGCCGAAACCTTCACACCTTCGACAGGCTCCGTAGGGATTGTTAAAGCTGAAAAGATTTACCGAAGGCTCCTCAAATTTGATGCCGTCCATTTCAAACCGGTCACTGAAATGTCTTTCTTCCTTGGCAACGACTTCCACATAACAGTCACCTTGCCCTTCGAAAAAGGAGGTCTGTACGGAATCAGATAACCGGAACTGATTATCTTCATTATCATGGACCACTGCCGTTCTGTCAATCAGGATCTTTATATCCTGTAAACAATTGTATCCCTTAATGTTTTCAAGTACATCTTCCACAAAATGGATGGTGTGCCCGATTTTAATACGGGAATATCCCTTACTCAGAAGGATGGATAGCTCCTTTTTCAGGGACCGGCTGGAATTGATATGCAAGGGGCTGAAAATCATCACACGGTTCCCTTCTTTAAAAGAATATATCCAGTCGACTACCGAACTGACCGTATCACGGGTAACCTGACGGTTTGATAGGGGGGAGATCGTTTTTCCGATCCTTGCAAAAAGTAGTTTCAGATAATCATAAATCTCCGTGGTCGTTCCTACGGTCGATCTCGGATTTTTAGTATTGGCTTTCTGTTCTATAGCGATCGCCGGCGAAACGCCCCTGATATAATCTACATCAGGTTTTTCCATCCTGCCGAGAAACTGCCTGGCATATGAACTCAGGCTTTCAACATACATTCGCTGACCTTCTGCAAACAGCGTGTCAAATGCGAGAGAAGATTTCCCGGATCCGGACAAACCGGTGATCACTACAAATTTATTGCGGGGAATAGCAACATTAATATTTTTGAGGTTATTGACCCTTGCTCCCTTGATAATAATAAATTTCCTGGGATCTATAGTATCAAACTGCTCTGTTGGCACGATGGTTGTATTATGCTGCATAGAACAGCAAATATAATATGAACATGGATATATTTATTTTGTTAGGAAAGCTTTATCAAATAGTTTTTGATCATAATATTTTCCGGATAAAATAAAACCGGCTAATAAAAGTTCTTATGAACTGTTGCATATTAAAACCAGATTATTTAGATTGGTGCCCCTGTTGATTAATTATGTTTAACTTTTAACCCATACAATATGATATAGACCTCTACGTTTACTAATTGAGATATGTAATGAACAGGAATGCGGTAAGTGACAAAAAGTTAGTCTCAGCTTATATTAAAGGTAACCAAGAGGCGTTTGAATTATTGGTCGAAAGGCATAAGGACAGGGTATTCACAGCAATATATCTGATTGTCAAGGATACTTATCTCGCAGAAGATCTTTTACAGGAAACATTTATTAAGGCGATCCGAACCATAAGGTCGGGAAGATATAATGAAGAAGGCAAATTCCTTCCCTGGATAGTCAGAATAGCTCATAATTTAGCTATCGATCATTTCAGGAAGGATAAGCGGTATCCGACCATGATCCTTGAGGATGGAAGCCCGGTTTTTAATACACTCGAATTTTCTGAAGATTCTTATGAATCTGTACAGATAAAAAAAGATTCTGACAGCAGGATCAAGCAGTTCATCGATGAATTGCCCCTTGTACAAAGGGAAGTGCTGGTCATGAGACATTATATGAGCATGAGTTTTAAAGAAATTTCGGAGGTGACAGGGGTAAGCATCAACACTGCATTGGGGCGAATGCGTTACGCACTCATTAACCTGCGGAAGAAAATAGAATTAAACCGGACTGCCTATGATAAAAACTTTTACCCAAAATGACCTGATAAGATATATTTATCAAGAAACCAACGAGCAGGAAAATATAGAAATTGAGGAGGCTTTGTTATTTGATAATAAACTATTTGATACTTATCGTCGGATGATGGAAGTGTCCGAAGAATTGAACCGGTTTGAAAAAAGTCCCTCAGAAAAAGTGATCAACAAAATCCTTAATTACTCAAAATCAATAAATTTGCATTCAGTTAAGTAAACAGAATGCAGAAAAACGAAAGATTTAAGCTTCTTATTGATCATTTTACCAGAAATTTTCCTGAGCCCGAAACAGAACTTCAATATGCAAATTCGTTTCAACTGCTTATTGCTGTTATCCTGAGTGCTCAGTGTACAGATAAAAGGATCAATATTGTTACACCTGCCCTTTTTGTTGAGTTCCCCGAGCCGGAAGTTCTTGCCGAAGCCTCGTTCGATGATGTATTCCCCTTGATTAAGAGTGTCACCTACCCCAATAACAAGACCAGGCATCTGATCAGTATGGCCAGGATGCTAGTTACCGATTTCAATTCCAGGGTGCCCGAGACCGTCACTGATCTGCAAAAACTCCCCGGCGTTGGGCGAAAGACCGCACATGTCATTGCTTCTGTCATCTATAATCAGCCCGTGCTGGCGGTCGATACACATGTGTTTCGTGTAGCCAAAAGGCTGGGACTTGCCAGCCAAAATGCCAAAACACCGCTTTCTGTTGAAAAACAACTCGTTGCAGGAATCCCGAAGCATCTTTTACCTAAAGCGCATCACTGGCTGATACTGCATGGACGCTATACCTGCGTGGCACGGAAGCCCAAATGTAATGCCTGTCAACTCCAGTCATTCTGCCGGTATTATAAAAAAAATATGATCTAATTCGTTTGGCTTATGTGTGGCATAAACCTCATATTGGATCGAACCGGAAATCTATCAGGGGAAATAATTGATAAAATGCTGAAGGCCACCCTTCACAGAGGACCGCATAATTCTGACACTGTTAGGATAAAAACACAACGATTCCAGGTGCTGGCTGGTGTGAACCGGCTTAGGATCGTCGACCGGAATGAAGCATCAGATCAACCCTTTTTCGTTGATTCAAAAAACCAGTTCCTGCTTTACAATGGAGAGATTTATAATCATGATGCTATTAAAAATGAGTTAATACGAAAAGGGGAGTCTTTTCGAACGGGATCAGATACCGAGACCTTGTTCCGGGTACTAAAAACCAGGAATACCGGTCTTCTTGATCGCCTAAACGGCATGTATGCCTTTGCTTTTGTTGACCTTGATAAGGAGGAGATACTGATCGGTCGCGATGGGTGGGGCATGAAGCCGCTTTATTATTACCGGGATGATCAGTATCTGATCATCTCTTCAGAGATCCGGGGAATTATGGCTTCAGGCCTGGTTGAAAAAAAACTGAACACTGGTCAGATCCCTCATTATCTGCGATACAGGTACACACAACCCGGCCAAACCTTTTTCAGAAATGTGATTCCTTTCCGAAAAGGAGCCCGTTACAATTACCAGATCAGTAATGATTTATGGACGGTAAGGGAACCGGATAAAGAGACCCCTGAGATCCTGGTTGATATAGGAAGAGATAAAATAATTGAGCAGACAGAGGAACTACTAATCGATTCCCTCCATGCCCATGCAAACGCAGGGATGGTTCCCGGTATGTTTATAAGCGGGGGTATCGACTCAACACTTTTATTGGCGATTTCAAGAAAGCATCAGATCCCGTTACCCTATCTTTTTTCCATTGTAAATAAAAAAAAGGCATCGCCTTACGGAACGGATGATTATCTGTTTAGCCGGAAAGCTATAGATCAATACCAGGGACATGCTATAATGATTGAATATGATGATGAAATCATGGATGATTTCGACCCTTTTATCAGTCAGCTTGATCACCCGGTGAGTGACAGTGCGGCTTTGTTGACGTACCGGTTAGCAGAGACGGCCGGTAAGTATACTCATGTTATCCTGTCAGGGGCGGGAGCTGATGAATTATTTGCGGGCTATAACCGCCACTATGCCTTTTCATGGTACCTTAATCATTACTCCGGGCTGCGAAGGTGGAAAAGGCCCTTACAGCATTTATTCCGATTGATCCCCCTAAGCAGCCGGATCCCTATGCGAAAAAAATTGCAGTTGTATAGTAAATTTATTAACAGAACAGTAGACAGCCCATCGGTCACCTATGATAATTTTATTGCCCTGGACCTTATGGATAATTTTCCAGTCAGCAAAAGAGGGATGAATGTTGGTACAAAGGGCAATCAGCAAGAAAACCTGAGACTAGCCCTTGAGCGGGATAGAAATGAATACCTTCCGGAGGATGTGTTGACTATCAACGATCGCGCGGCTATGTCTTACCATATTGAAATGCGCATGCCTTATCTGGACCGTGATCTTACCCGTTTTATACGAAGCATACCGGCGCCATGGTTAATGAAATACGGGCAGAAATGGATATTAAAGGAATTGCTGGTTAGGTATGGGGGAGAAGAATATACAAGGCGGTCAAAAGAAGGATTTGGACTGCCTTTCGGGATGTGGATCAGGAAGAAAAAATTTCAATACCTGGTTGATTTCATTTTCCTTCATTCATCCCTTTTAGAGCCATTTCTGTCAGCGGAGGAGGTGGCAATACTATTGAAGCAACATTTATCCGGTAAAAAGGATAATTCACAGGAAATATGGTCAATTTTAACATTGATAACCTGGATCAGGAAACATTTCGATTAATTTAGATTTGAAAGTACTTTATATTCATCAGTATTTTAAAACCCCGGAGGAGGGCGGTGCCATTCGTTCATGGTATATTGCGAGTGATATGGTAAGAGCGGGATATGAAGTAGAAATGATCACTGCTTATAATGGCCGTTCATATCAATATAAAAACATTGAAGGCATCGCAGTTCATTACTTGCCCGTAAAATATGATAATTCATATAGTTTTATCCGGCGGATCTTTTCATTTCTCTTGTTTGCCCACCATGCGTATTATTTCAGCCGGAAAATAGAGGATGTCGACTTTGCCTATATCACCTCTACACCATTAACTGTTGGTTTAGTTGCTTTGCGATTATTTTCCATTGATAAAATCCCCTATGTTTTTGAAGTTCGTGATCTATGGCCGGAAGCGCCCATTCAGTTGGGAGCCTTGAAAAATCCGCTTATAAAGTACCTTGCCAGGAGTTTGGAGAAAAGAATATATCGTAAGGCAAAACTAATTATTGCATTGTCACCAGGTATACAGGCATACGTCAACCAATTGTTTCCGGAGAAACCGGTTCATCTATGTCCCAATATCGCAGATTGTGATTTTTTTGAAATGGATCAGGATAAGTTACTGTCAATTCAGGAGAAATATGATCTGGAAAGGAAGTTTATCATCAGTTATTTTGGTGCCATTGGGTGGGCAAATGAACTAGAATATCTTCTTGATCTGGTAAGACGTATCGAAAAGAAGGGCTTGAATATCCATACATTCATCATTGGAGACGGAGCCAGAAAAGAGAAACTGATGCAGGAGGTTACAGAACGGGGAATTAAAAGCATTGATTTCATTGACCATGTCAACAAATATGAACTTAAAAAGTATCTTTCAGTGATCGATGCTGCCTATATTTCTTTTGCCGGTTTCCCTGTCCTTGAAAATAACAGTCCCAATAAGTTTTTTGATGCATTGGCCAGCGGGAAGCTGGTGATCTCAAACGTGAAGGGATGGATAAAAGATCTTATTGAAGAACATCAATGCGGGTTTTATTATGATCCGGAAAAGCCGGAAGAGGGACTGGAAAAATTACAGATGATCATACGAAATTCCGCTCTTCTCGAAAAAAATAAAGTTAATGCAAGGCATCTTGCCATTACCAGATTTGAAAGGGGAAGACTTGTCAGTTCGTTGTTACAGTTTATCAGTCGGTCATTCCGTAAAAATTGAAACCAAAGGGGAAACGGTGAGATGGAGAAAAATGTGTGTGTGATGCTACCAAGCTACCCGGTTATGTTCAATTAAGTGTGTCATTTCATTCCAGACCTAATTTTTCCGGATACATTGTTGCTTCCAGCGGGATCTCCGGCCACGCCTGTTTCGTGGTTTCCGTCCTCCATCCTCATTCTTCCATCCTCCATCCCCCTTCCCATGCACAGCCCATGCAAACTTTTGGAGAGAGCCTGGAGGGAGACAGTGTGAGCATACAGTGTGAATTCTTCTCCGGCCACGCCTGCTTCGTGGTCTCCGGTCTGAGGCCTACGACCACGCCTTTTGCGTGGTTTCTGGCCTTCGGCCTCCAACTTCGCCTCCGATCTCCATCATCCGTCCCCCGTCCTCCATCCTCCATCCTCCATCCTCATTCTTCCATCCTCCATCCCCCTTCCACAGACTATTATCTCTCCAAAAGTTTGTACAGGACGGTTTGCAGGAAAACTTTTCGAAAGCACAGGCCCGCGACTTTCAGCTTCCGACTTCTTCCCGGCCCTGTGACTGCCTGCTGTAAGATTTCGAAGAAAAACTTGTTGGGTTAGGAGCCAGAAAAAGGGAGTATCATCCCGGCTTATATCTTGATCTTTCAAAAATCTTAAGCGCGTTGGTTTCGTTCATCATTTCACCCAACGAGGTTTCAGGATTTTTATCCATATAAGTTTTTATGATCTCCCATCCGACCCACCGGCCGATCCGGCCCGGACAGTGCTGACTGATTTCAAAAGTCTTGGGTCTTTCGGCGATAAATTTATCTTTCAGAAAATGGTTAGTTTCAAACAGAAGCTCGTTTTCAATAAAATTGGCCCATATGATCTGCTCACTGCGGTTAACGATTTTCATTTCTTCCGGAGTGTAGCCAAGGAAAATCGAATCAGGCACACAGGGAAGCATTTGTCTGGCAAAATAATGAGCTTTCCCGTAGTAGACCATGTCCGCCACCAGGCGCTGGTCGGATACATCGGTACGATTGTATTTATCGGAGATCAGTAAAAGGGAGTTCGGAACAATATTTTCTTTACGGTATCTTTTCAGAATATATTCGGGGACATCCAGCGGCCGGTAGGAAGCTTCATTTCCAAGGTAATAATCCAATCCGAAAATGAGAATGGAATCCGAAACATACATGTCGTGGGCAAGCCCTGTAAATACAGCCTGTATCCTGGGCGGATTAAAATCAGGATAATAATATTTTATATGACGGAATGCTTCAGAAAACTGATCTTCGAGTTCCGATAGATCACCGAATATTTCAACGGTTTCATTTCTTAGCTTTTGGATTTCGGGATCTTTCAGGAGGTTAAATACTCTATGTGCAAGGATCGAGTCATGAGGGTACTGTGATCTTGAAAGAAAAAATTCGGCGAATACCTGGTTTTTATCAATTATGCCGGTAAGTGTTGCAATATTCTCCGCTTCAAAAAGCTGCTGATCGATCCGTTCTATTTCAAGATCGATTGAGATCCCTGAAATATCAGGTGATGGGATACAGTGATCAGGCCGGTTGCAGGACAGGAAAGACAGAATTATTAAGAATATAAAAACAATAGTTTTCATCATAAAGTAAATTTTCTCAAAAAATTCTATTTTATGAGTACGCAATGATACTTTTATACCGGTAAATTATCTTTATATTTAAAGGAAAAAGTATCATTTTATTGTATGAGAAAAATATTATCAGTCCTGTTTTTATTTTCCCTGTTGAGTACCGGCGTTAACGGACAGTTTAAAATCGGATTATCCGTTCAACCGGGTTTCATCAGCAACCGTATTGCATCGGATATTGATTCACTTGATTATTCAGCCGGTGACAGTAAAATAAAACCATGGTTGGGTCTTTTTATCGATGTTGAACTGAAAGAAAACTATTATTTCACATCAGGCATTTACTGGGCGCCTAAAAGTTTAAACCTGCGGATGGAGGGAGCAGGAAGCGCTTCTGACCTTCAAATGAATGTCCAGTATTTGCAGATACCTTTTCTCCTTAAACTGCTGACCGATGAGATCGCCCTTGATAAAAAGATATATTTTAATATTGGGCCCGCATTTGATATTCGGATTGAGGAGTCGATCGGAAATAATAAGGAGGAACTATATATTGATAAGATCAATCTTTTTGATCTGAATTTAAATATCGGGGCAGGAATGGAATTTAAAATTGGCCAGAATACCGTGCTGGTGGCAGGATTATCCTATTACCGGGGGATGATCAATGCGGCAAAGCCGGTAACCGGGTTAAAAGACAAGCTGCGTGTAAAGAATGATTTTTATGCCATTAACCTGGGCATTAAATTCTAAACAAGTTCCTTGTGACGAAAACAAGTGATCAGGTGATCGTTTACAATACCGGTTGCCTGCATATGGGCATAGATAATGGTAGTGCCTGCGAAGGAAAATCCCTTTTGCCGGAGGTCTTTGCTTATTGTATCCGACAATGCCGTTGAAGGAGGCACCTCGGCAAGTGATTTCCACTGGTTAATAACCGGTTTTCCATCAACAAAATCCCAGATATATCGGTCGAAGGTGCCGTATCTTTCCTGGATTTCCAGGAACCTGCCGGCATTGTTAACGACTGATCTGATCTTAAGCCTGTTCCTCACTATATTTTTATCAGCCAGCAGTTTGCTGATATTTGCTTCATTAAAACGGGCTACTATTTCCGGGTCGAAACCAGCGAAAGCCTGCCGGTAGCCTTCCCTTTTTTTAAGGATGGTACTCCAGCTCAGTCCTGCCTGAGCCCCTTCAAGAATGAGAAATTCAAAGTGGTCCCGATCATTGTGAACGGGAACACCCCATTCCCTGTCATGATAAATGATGTATTCATCGAAACTGTTCAGGCACCAGTCACATCTAAACAGGGAACGATCAATGGACATAACTACCGGCATTAATGTCAAATGTGCCTCCCGTAGCATGGTCTGCGAGTCCTGAGGCCAGGAAAGCAACCAGGGGGGCAATATCCTCCGGAGTGGTCAGTTGGGGCAATGCGATATCATTTAAAGCATATTCCTCACCATACTGATCAAAAAATTTCTGCGCCATATCCGTCTTTACAAACCCCGGGGCGATATTGAAGGCGACGATCCCTTGTTTACCGAAGGCCCTGGCGATTGAACGGGTGAGGGCAACAACACCTCCCTTAGAAGCAGCATAAGCAAGATATTCAGCCGTATCTCCCCTGAATGCTGCCCTGGAAGATATATTGATTATTTTCCCCGGTCTTTCCTGCTCAAGAAAATAATTGATCGCCTTTTTACAGATCAGTCCGGTTGCGTTAAGATTGACATCAATTGTTTTCATCCAGTCGTCAATCCAGCCCACATCGTCCTCCTGAATGTCTGATGAAATGGCTATCCCGGCGTTATTGATTACCACATCCAGCGTTTTCATTGTATCGATCACCTCATTGATCAGATTGTTGACCTCCAGCGCCTGGGAAAGATCGGCTTGAAACAGTTTTACTTTATGACCATATTTATTAACCAGCTCTTCCGCTTTATTTTTATTCTGGTGATATTGAACAGCCACCATGGCTCCATGTTGAAGTAGATATTCGGAGATTCCTCTCCCTATACCACGGTTCCCTCCGGTTATCAGTACCACTTTGTTTTTCAGATGTTTTTCCACTTACTTATGATTTGAGAGTAAGTTATTAAGGGCTCGTCAGTTTGGCAATGGACCCTTAAAATTTTTTAATATCACAACGGCTACATTTTCAGGAAACAAATTTGGCAGATTGCCGACAAATGAAATAAAATTAAAACATTTTGATTATTTATCAGATTATAATATTGTAAATTATAAATTTAAACATTAATTACAGATGCATGTTCAGGTTAATTAAATCCCTTGGCGCCATGATCCTTGCCCTCATATTGGCCGTTTTATTCATTGTTTTCTATCCATTTGTCATTCTTTACCGTTCTTTGCAATAATTTTTTTAAATTGTCTTAAATATCAATACCAGCTATGTTGTTTGTCTTGCTTTATTTTCTCGGAGTATGTCCTGTCCTGTTTACCTATGGCCATGATTCCGGCATTTATAGTCCGTGGAAGCCTGCTATATCTCCTGTCGAACCTGCTCTCGATACCCTCCGGAAAAGGATCGCATTTTACAATGTCGAAAATTTATTTCATCCCTCGGATGATTCCCTGACCCGCGATGAGGAATTTACGCCGGAAGGGTCGTATTACTGGTCGTACTATAAATACCGGAGGAAATTAAATGCCCTTGCCAAGGTATTGGTTGCTCTGGGTGAGGGAAATCAGCCGGCAGTGATCGGTTTATGTGAAGTGGAAAACCGAATGGTCCTGGAGGATCTTTGCAACCGGACCTTGCTGAGATCCTTCAGGTATAACATCATCCATCAGGAATCCAAGGATCAGAGAGGTATTGATGTGGCCTTATTATATGATCCGAAGGTGTTCATGCCAAAGGACTATCGTGCGATAACTATAACTGACGAAAATGAAAAAATATTTAGAACGAGAGATATTTTAAGGGTAGATGGCTCCTTTTATAATAAGGCAGATTGTCATATTTTTGTGAACCACTGGCCCTCGAGACGAGGCGGAAAACTCGCATCTGAACCGCGCAGAATCCAGGTGGCAGGCAGATTGAGCCTTGAAATCGATAAAATAACGAAGGAAGAAAGGGAGGCAAACATCATCATTATGGGCGATTTTAATGATGAACCGGTAGATACTTCAATTGAATCGATCTCGGTGACGATCACTCTGCAGCCCTGACCCTTGAGGGCCTGGCAGCAG
>CAZYDB010000002.1:47779-48393 GCA_964645995.1 uncultured Roseivirgaceae bacterium | reverse complement strand
CATAATTCTTTCATTCATAATTCTTTCATTCATAATTCATAATTCATAATTCATAATTCATGATTCATAATTCTTTTTTCATCCCTCATTCCTCATCCCTCATCCCTCATTCCTCATTCCTCATTCTTCCATCCTCATTCTTCCATCCTCATTCCTCATTCTTCCATCCTCATTCTTCCATCCTCATTCTTCATACAGCCTCTAATTGATCTTCACGGAACAATTTCTCAATAATGGCATCAGCCTGTTGATCGGATGCCTGCCGGCTCTTATCCAGAAAATCATTGCTTAATTTCATTGTGTTCATCTATCTTTTAGATTAACCTGTGAACGGGTAACATTGTTACAGAAATATTTATATAAGCCTAATCAGATTTTTATGAAATCTTATTATATTGGAAGTTCAGGTTTGGGTTTTAATAAGCGCATTTAATGAGAGGCGGATGTACACTTTAAATGATGATCAGAAGAAAAACTTTGAAAGGGATGGATTTATCCATGTAAAATCATTGTTTGATGAGGAAGAGATCTCCCTGCTAAAAAAAACTGCCAGGGAAGATCGTGAGCTTGATAAACATTCATTCGGCAGGAATGACGGTGAAGGAGGGATAGTC
>CAZYDB010000002.1:47024-47769 GCA_964645995.1 uncultured Roseivirgaceae bacterium | reverse complement strand
CGAGACCGGCGGCGCCTGGACCTGGCACCAGGATTACGGCTACTGGTACCAGAACGGTGTTTTATATCCGGATATGGTCAGTGTATTTATTGCCGTTGACAGGGCGACCCGGGAAAACGGCTGTCTCCAGGTGATCCGGGGTTCACATAAAATGGGTCGCGTCAACCATATTCTTACCGGTGAACAGGCCGGCGCCGACATGGAAAGGGTAAATGAAGCCCTGAAACGGCTGGAGCTCGTCTATTGCACGATGGAACCGGGAGATGCTATTTTTTTCCACAGCAACCTGCTGCACCGGTCCGATCAGAACCGTTCGCAACATCCCCGCTGGTCGCTGATCTGTTGTTATAATGCCAAACATAATGATCCTTATAAGGAATCCCATCATCCCCGGTACACGCCATTGAAAAAGGTTTCTGACGACATGATCAGGAAAGTAGGTGGCAAACGGTTTACAACCGGCGAATCAGCGGCAGACTGGCTGGATCCGGAAGAAGATGATAGCTCAAAAAGTTTGTAACAGCTTCAGTTTTTAGTAATTTAGTTCTATTCTCTTTTTTTAAAGGAATTTCCTGATTAATTTTTTAACAGCATGGAACGATCAGGATAGTTTTCCTGTTTTTATAATAGATCATTATTAGATTTTTTTTATTTTTTGTATAATTTTTTTGTTATGAAAAAGCATCATCATCCTTTCAAAGCCATTTATGGAATCTTATTTTTATTAATATTTCTCTCAAGCTCA
>CAZYDB010000002.1:34157-47014 GCA_964645995.1 uncultured Roseivirgaceae bacterium | reverse complement strand
CGCAAACCACATGGTATGTAAAAGCGGATGCCTCCGGTAGCAACAACGGATTATCCTGGGCGAATGCTTATACTGATCTGCAGGATGCTCTGGCCAGCGCTTCATCGGGAGATGAGATCTGGGTAGCGGCAGGAACCTATTATCCCACCAGTACGACGGACCAGGATATTTACTTCGTGATGGTTTCCGGCGTTGATATGTACGGAGGTTTTGCCGGGACTGAATCAACGCTTGGCGAACGGGACTGGCGTACTAACGAGACTATACTGAGCGGGAATATCAACAGCCTGGGAGTGGATTCGGACAATTCCTATCATGTAGTAAAAAGCGCCGATCTCTGTACAATTGATGGGTTCATCATCCAGGAAGGATATGCACGACATCCTTCTGACCCCTATCATCAAAGCGGGGGAGGACTTATCCATCTTTATGCAATGTCGGGGTATGACGACCTGGTCATTTCAAACTGCGAATTCAGGGATAACTATGCGTTGAACTTCGGTGGAGCGATTTATAATATGAATTCGAATATCACCATTATAAATTGCTTTTTTATCGATAATCGATGCGATGTGGTATCCGGAGATGCCAGGGGAGGTGCGATTTACAATGATAATGGTTTGCCAACCATATATAACTGCGTTTTTAAAGGGAACAGTGCATATTACGGAGGGGCTCTCTATAATGACCCTCCCGGATCCTCATCTCAATTGATAACCAACTGTACCTTTTACCAGAATTCTGTCATGGGAGGGGATGGCACAGCCATCGCCGATGAGGATGTATCCTCCACCATTACAAACTGTATTTTATGGGGAAATTTGGCAACGTACGAAACATTCTGGTCCGTAAATGGAACCACCGACCACGCGATCACCTATTCAGTCCTTCAAACTCTTTATTCCGGTGAGGGGATCATTTATGAAGATCCACTATTTGTTTCGGAAGATGACCTGTCCTTGCAATATAATTCGCCCTGTGTAGACGCCGGTGATGGTGACGCCGCACAGAGCTCAACAGATATCCTTGGAAATCCGAGATTTGATAATACGCTTGTAGCCAATACGGGAAGCGGTTCCCCAAGTTATACGGACATGGGAGCGTATGAATTTTATACTTCTGATATGATGGGGATATATGTGATCGATCAATCAGGATCAGGAGATTATACCTCTTTTGGTGATGCTATCACTGCACTTTCTTCAGGAATCGGTGGTCCTGTGGTTTTTGAGGTGGTTTCGGATGGGACCTCCTATGAGGAGCAGATCAACATTCCGGAAATACCCGGAACCTCCTCCACAAATACCATCACCTTCAGACCTGATCCCGGCAATACTGATCCGGTAGTTCTTACATACGCCTCCACCACGGATGTAGATAATTACACCCTTAAACTCAATGGAGCCGATCATGTTACTTTTTCCGGTATAACCATTAAAGCAACAGGCACCACGTATGCCCGCGTGATCGAAATTACCAACGGATCGACCTATAATTCTTTCACCGATTGCCGTATCGAAGGCGTAAGCGAAACGGATGAGCTCGTGTTTTCCGATCCCGGAACGGATGACAATTTTTCAAATAAATTTACCGGCAATGTTTTTCTGAATGGATCTTCCGGGATTTATTTGAGAGGATTTGTAGATGCAGACGGTCTCGTTGTCAAAAAGAATGAATTTAACAACCAGTCAGAATATGGCATATATATCCATTTTTATAAAAATGTCGTTATTGACTCCAATTACATCCACTCTTCCTTTGCAATCCATGGGATCGCGATTGATGAATCCTATCCCAAAACCACAGCCATTACTAAAAACAGGATCATCCTCAGTTCAGGGGGCACAGGTATTCACATAGGGAAAATTGCAAATGATACCCATCCCGTGATTACGGGAGAAGTAGTAGAGATATATAATAACCTTATATCTATTAACACAACAAGTGACGATTACGGCATATCTCTTGCCATGAGTTCCATTGTTTCAAACATATATCATAATACCATCAATATTTCCGGAAATAGTGAGACAAGTTCAGCTTTCTACTTAGCTAATTATTCGTCGGCTACGATTAATTGCCAGAACAATATATTTCATAATTCAGCTTTCGGCAGGGCAATTAAGGATAGTTACAATATTAATTTTGATTACAACCTGCTGTACTCCAACGGACCCTATCTCTGTTTAGGTGCCATTGATCTGGCTGAGTGGCAATCTATATATAATAAAGGTACAAATTCCATTTCCGTCGATCCCTATTTTACTTCAGAAACCAGCTTTGAAGTAGGCAACCCCAGGATCCAGGGAAGCGGGGTAAGCCTGCCGGCGGTAACTTTGGATATTGAAGGGGAAGCCCGTGATGCCTCGAACCCGGACCTGGGCGCTGATGAATTCACACCATCCCCGAATCCGTTATCAGGTTCGTACACGATAGGTGGCGGTTCTTCTGATTATAATACCCTGTATGACGCCATTAAATCTGCCGTGATCAATGGCATTAGCGGTGATGTTGTGTTCAATCTGGCAGCAGGTACCTATGATGAACAAGTAACCATCCAGGAAATTGCAGGAACTTCTGAAAGCAATAATGTTACTTTTCAATCAGCATCAGGCGATACCACGGATGTTATCATTCAGTATACACCTGCTTACCAGCCACATAATCATGTGCTGAAGCTTGAAGGCGCAGACTACCTCGTGTTTAAGGATCTATCCATCACCTCGGATACGGAATGGTGCTGGCCGGTCAGCCTGACGGCGGAAGCCACCCATAACCGCTTTGAAGGCAACCATATTTTCATGCAGGGTGAAGTCTCTTATGATTTTGATCATGCCCTGGTCCGATCATCATCATCCAATGATTCCAGTAATTATTTTATTGCCAATCATTTTGAAAACAATGTTCACGGCATATCCATTGAAAGTGACGCTGCAGGTGTTAATGATATTCAGATCAAAAACAACTTATTCAGTGGTATGCAAAACTTTGGGATATATATTATCAATTCCAGAAACCTGGAAATTTCGGGAAACCGGATAAGTGGCATAATAAGTCAAGTAAACGGATCATTGATATATCTTCGAAATTCGAATGGTATGATATTCAATAATTTTGTGTACGCTGAAACCGGATTACAATCCTATGGGATATACCTTTCGAATGCAGACATGAAAGTTTACCATAATTCTGTGAGACTAACCGGCAGCGGTTCGAGTTATAATTATGCATTTTATACCGGAGGACCAGATATTGCAGCAGTAAAAAACAATATTTTCATTAATCAGGCCACAGGACGGGCGATATATGCGGATACTACCGGCCTGGTCAGCGATTATAATATATTGTATACCAATGGTTCGCTGCTGGCTGCCAGTATCAATAACCTGTATTCTGCAAATCTTGAAGAATGGCAGACAGAATCCGGGGGACGGGACTTGCATTCTATTTCCCGCCTTCCGAAATTCGTCTCCGAAACCGACCTACATACCACCGATCCCTGGATCAGCAATCTGGGAACGCCTATCGCCGAAGTGACCGTGGATATTGACGGAGAGAGCCGGGATACAGAAGCACCGGACATTGGTGCGGATGAGTTTGAGGCCGGAGTAATTTTCGCCGGAAACTACACCATAGGACCCTCCGGTGATTTCGCCAACTTTACCGAAGCCGTGGATTCCATCAGCCAGGTTGGGGTTATAGACACCGTCACCTTCCTTGTACAGGCGGGCACATTCAATGAACAATTTACCATTAAGGAGATCCCCTATGTTGCTGATTCTATTCCGGTTATTTTCATGGCAGAGAATGAAGGAGATGAAGTGATCCTTGAATTTACGGGAACAGCATCGGAAAATTATATTCTGAAACTGGACAGCGCCGATCACATCACCTTCAGGGGAATAACCTTCCGATCCAAAAGTGCTGATTATTCCCGAATTGTGGTCATTGAGAATGGAGCCACCTACAATCAGTTTATTGATAACATCTTTGAATCATCCGGTACCGGACATGCCATCATTTTCTCTCTGGGCGATGGGGATCATGGGAATATTTTTGATGGGAATACCTTCACCGGGGGAAAAGTAGGGATCCAGATGATCGGGACCGATGAATCCAATCTTGAATCGGGCATACAGATCCTCAGTAACGAATTTTTTGACCAATTATCAACGGGTATCTATCTCAAATACCTCGATACGCCCCGGGTGGTCAATAACAGGATCCTGCATGAAAACATGATCGAAGGGCTGTATCAAGGCATCGCTCTGCTCAATTGTTCAGGTAGAAACCAAAATTACGGATTGATCGCCAATAATGTGATCTCCTATCAGGCCGACGAGCTATCCGGGGGGATCGTTTTGGATAACACCAGTAAACAGAAACTATACCATAACAGCGTATATATCACCGGTTCAAGTACGGAAAGCCGCTGCCTTAACCAGCAGAATGGAGGAATAGATAACTATGCTAGAAATAATATTTTTATGAACGAAGCTGGTGGTTTGGTTATTTATATGACCGAACCATCATCGGTATGGTGCGATTATAATGATCTGTATACCACAGGCAACTATCTTGCCTACACAGATGTTACTATTGAAAACCTTTCCAACTGGCAGTCTTCCTATGGTCAGGACGCGAATTCCCTGAGTGTGGATCCGGGTTTTGTATCGCCAACCGACCTGCATACCTATCATCCGCTGCTGAATGGCGCCGGAACGCCTCTTGCAGAGGTCACCAAGGACCTGGAGGGCACAACACGCGACAGCACCACTCCCGATATCGGCGCTTATGAATTCTCCGATGTTGTATTTGATATCGGCCCGGATACGGTAATTTGTAAGAACACTGTAATTATCCTGGATGCTGGCGACGGATTTGATACCTATGCCTGGAATACGGGTGAAGCTACGCATGCCATTACCGTGGATACTACCGGCATCGAGGAAGTATACTATTCCGTTACCGTAACTTTTAATACAAATGAATATACCGATAGCCTAAAAGTGACGTTTAGAGGCCCCAATATAGATCTATCTGATACGACAGGGTTCTGTACGGGGGAATCCATCACGCTGAATGCGGGCAGCGGTTACGCCGGTTACTTATGGTCTAGCGGATCAACCGAACAAAGCATCGATATCAGTTCACAAGGGGAATATTTCGTAGAGGTCACGGATGAATTTGGATGTACCGGGATCGATACAACTATCGTTATAGAGTCTTCCGGGCCTGAAGTAAACCTGGGACCGGATCAGTCCCTGTGCGAAGGAGAGACCCTGGACCTCGACGCCGGTACGGGCGATCAGTATCTATGGTCGGACGGCAGTATTGAACGGGTCAATACCGTATCTGAAGATGGTGAGTACGCCGTCACGGTAACGGATATTTACGGATGCGCTAACAAGGATACCATCCGGATAGAATTACTCGATTCACCAACCGTCGACCTGGGTGATACGACAGGGTTCTGTGCGGGCAGTGAGGTGATACTGGATGCTGGGGGAAGTGAGACGGACTCATATCTATGGTCAACCGGTCTCTCCGAACAGGAGTTGGTGGTCTGGCAGGAAGGTGATTATTATATAACCGTAACAAATGCCTCGGGATGTTCATCAAGCGATACCATTCATGTGGAAGAATATCCGAATCCGACAGTATCCATCATCCAGGATAATGGTGAACTGAGGGTGGAAAACCCGGATGAAACCTATGAATATCAATGGTACGGGCCAGACTTAATTAAACTCGAGAATGGAACGGGTACGACATACACCCCCCTCGAGCGAGGTGATTATTATGTGAATGCGATCACAGAAAATGGGTGTGAAAGTTCATCCAATATTTTAAACTACGTCCCCACCTCCCTGACCGATGAGTTGCTTGCCAATGGGATCAGGATCTTTCCGAACCCGGTCGATCAGATCATGTATTTTGAATTCTCCAATCCTGAAAGAAGTGTGGAAATACGACTCCTGAACCTGACCGGAAAAATCGTGCTTGATGAAAAATTAACGATCATGGAAGTGGACTCTCAGTATGAGTTAGATGTTAGAAATCTCACAAGAGGTACGTATATATTGCGGATCAGATCAGGCCACAGGGTCATGAACGGAAAAATACTGATCAAATAAGCAATTTCAGGAACTGCCGTTGAAAAATCTCTGAAAGGATGTTATCTTGAACCGGATAACATCCTTTATTAATATGAAAAATCCTATCCTCTTTCTGCTGATACTGACTTTAACACTTTACAGCAATGGCTGTAACACGATTAACAATGAACGGCCACCCAATATCGTGATCATTTTCACCGACGACCAGGGGTATGGGGATATCGGCAGTTTTGGTGCCACCGGATTCACCACGCCCAATCTCGACCGCATGGCGGCTGAAGGTATGCGATTCACCCATTTTTATTCTGCCCAGGCAGTCTGCAGTGCCTCCAGGGCCGCTTTGCTTACCGGTTGCTATCCCAACCGGATCGGCATCAGCGGGGCCCTGATGCCCTGGGCCGAACACGGGCTCCATGAGAATGAGTTAACCATTGCTGAAATGTTAAAACAACAGGGCTATGCTACAGGGATCTTCGGTAAATGGCACCTGGGTCATCACAAGAAATTCCTTCCGTTACAGCACGGATTTGACGAATATACAGGCATCCCCTACAGCAACGATATGTGGCCGGTGGATTTCGATGGCTCACCCATCACGGAGGAATCATCCCGGCCCTGGAAAGCACGTTATCCGGCTTTACCCATCATAGAAGGTAATGAAAAGATGCAGGAACTTAATACCCTGGATGACCAGAATGTCCTGACCACCCTGTACACCGAAAAAGCAGTCGATTTCATTGAAAGACATAAAGAAAAACCTTTTTTCCTCTATGTGCCTCATTCCATGCCCCATGTGCCACTGGGTGTATCCGATAAATTCATGGGGAAGAGCCGGCAGGGCATGTACGGGGATGTGATGATGGAGATCGACTGGTCGGTGGGAGAGATCCTGAAGACACTGGAGGATCATGGACTGGTTGACAATACACTGGTCATCTTTTTATCGGATAATGGACCCTGGCTGAATTTCGGCAATCACGCCGGCTCGACAGGGGGCTTGCGGGAAGGCAAAGGCACCAGTTTTGAGGGTGGCCAACGAGTTCCCTGCATCATGACCTGGCCCGGGGCTATTCCGGAAGGAAAGGTATGCAACAATATGGCGGCAACGCTTGATATCCTGCCTACCCTGGCTGAGATCACCGGAGGGGCTTTGCCCGGCCATAAGATCGACGGCGTATCGATCCTGCCTCTTCTGAAGGGGGACAGCCTCGCCAACCCCCGGGATCATCTTTATTTTTATTACCGGCAGAACAGTCTGGAAGCTGTACGTAAGGATCACTGGAAACTGGTCTTTCCCCACCCGACGCGTTCATATGAAGGAATCCTTCCCGGAAATGACGGATTCCCGGGAGAATACCGCCAGTTCGAAACCGAATTTGCGCTATACGACCTCCGCCGGGATCCGGGAGAGGAATATAATGTCATGGAACTTTATCCTGAAGTGGTATTTAAACTGGAGTCCCTGGCCGACAAGGCCCGCCAGGACCTGGGCGATGACCTTATGGAGATCCCGGGAACGAACAACCGACCAGCAGGAACATTGTAGCTAAATTTTAAAAGAACTGTTTGTGCGATCCAGCTCCTGTAACCCCGGCGAACTGTGGTTATTATCTTTTTTATTATTTCGTAATCCCTAAGCCCGGAAAAGGATCGTCTCCATTTTTCCGCATCTCCGCTTCTCCCCATCTGCCCATTTCCTCAATCAAAATCCCATCTCCTTATCCACCATATTCAACAAAGGATACCCATGAATATATCGATGGACATTCTCCACAAAAACAGCATTCATCCGATCGAAGGAGTACTGGGATTGTGCTGCTATATGGGCTGTAATGATCACATTGTGCATTTCCCATAGTTCATGATCCGGTGGAAGGGGTTCCGGATCCGTCACATCCAGGCCGGCGCCCGACAGCTTTCCGCTCTTCAATGCCTCCACCAGGAAAGGGGTCTGCACCAGTTTTCCCCTGGATACATTGATGAACCAGGCGCCATCTTTCATCATTCCGAATTGCTCTTTTCCAAACATTCCACGGCTGGCTTCCGTAAGAGGAGCGGCGGAAACCACCACATCCGATTGAGGGAGTATCCATTCCAGGCCCTTATCCTGGACCAGCCGGACCTCCTCGCAGATATCCCCGATCTGCTCTGTGTATTTCGGTACTATGTCCACGGCAAGCACCCGCATATCCATGGCCCTTGCCCGCCGGGCCACCTGGGAACCGATGCCTCCCAGTCCCACGATGCCCATAGTCATATCTTTCATTTCGATCATCTTTCCCTCCCGGCTCCATTGTCCTTCCCGCATATTTCGTGTTTGGCCTACCAGGTTCCTGGTCAGGGAAAAAAGCAGGCCTATGGTATGTTCTCCTATGGCCGGCCCGTAACAACCCTTGGCATTGGTCATTACCACATCACTTTCGACCATTTCCGGGAAGAGATAATATTCCACCCCGGCTGACGGACTTTGCATCCATCTCAGCTTCTTTGCCATCAGGAACTGATCCCTTGATATACTCCCGAACCACACATCCGCCTGTTCAATATGTGAGGATGTACCGGGATCCAGCAAGGTAATATCCTGTGAAATACTTTTGAGCTTCTGGTGATATTCCTCCGAAAGACCGGCTGTCATCATGATCTTTAATGGCAGTTTCGGGAGACTGTCATTTTTTAGTGTATCGTTATTCAGGAGTTCATTTCCTTCAACTGAAAGAAAAGAAATACCTGATAAGGCTGCACCATTGACTAATGCTCCTTTCAGAAAATTTCGTCTGGATTGGTGGGTATGATCGTTTTTCATGGGGTTGTATTTTTAATTGAATCAAAAAAATAGTAAAAATTTTACCCGGATTCCAGTAATACAGCAGAATAAAAAATCCCTTAAGACATGAAAACTGAGATCTTAACACTTGTAAATCCTGTGCAATTTAATTAACAAATATGAGTTTTTCCCGGGAAGAAATCAGCTTGCCGCAGGGAACAACCGGTAATCCCTTTTCCTCCATTATCGAAAGAAATCCATTTTTACCCTCCGGATCAACCGCTACCAGCAGGCCTCCGCTGGTCTGAGGATCACATAATATAAGTTTCTGTTCATCAGTCATGGGACTCACCCGGTCTCCATAACTGCTGAAATTCCTGTGCGTACCTCCGGGAATGGAACCCTGATCCAAATATTTTTTAAGTCCCGGAAGAAGTGGAATCTTCTCAAAATCCACTTCGGCAGACAGTCCGCTTCCTTCACAAATTTCACGCAGATGTCCCAGTAAGCCGAATCCGGTTACATCAGTCATTGCCTTTACGGCATCCAGGTTACCGAATTCATACCCAATATCATTCAGGGCGAGCATCAGACCGGTTACCTTTCTCCGGTCTTCCTCCGACAAGATCCCTTTTTTCTGTGCAGTGGTTAAAATGCCTATCCCCAGTGGCTTGGTCAGATATAAATCACATCCTTCCGTCGCCCTGTTGTTGGATTTGATCATTTTTCTTTCGACGATACCGGTAACTGCCAGTCCGAATATCGGTTCCGGAGAATCAATGCTATGCCCGCCGGCAAGGGGAATGCCTGCCCGCCGACAGGCATTCCGCGCACCGTCAACTACCCGGGCGGCTACGCCTGCAGGAATTTTATCCACCGGCCAGCCCAGAATGGAAATTGCCATTAATGGTTTTCCTCCCATGGCGTACACATCGCTGATCGCATTTACCGATGCAATCCCGCCGAATTCAAAAGGATCATCCACGATAGGCATAAAAAAATCGGTTGTGGATATTACAGCCCGTTCATCGTCCAAGGCATATACGGCAGCATCATCCCGGGTATCATTGCCTATTAACAGATCAGGATCCTTCAGCAGTGACGGACTGGTCGACAATATTTCATCGAGTACTTTAGGCGCTATCTTGCATCCGCACCCGGAACCATGAGAAAAAGCGGTTAATTTGATCTTATTCATATATTCATATTATTTCATCTGCCTTTTTTTTGACCAACAGAGCATTCTGTCTGGCATCGCCCGACTCACTTTTAATACGTACGGGCACATTATTTTTATATTTATTCTGACTGAAGGAATATGATTTGTCATAATAATCGAGCAATATCCTTGCGGCACATCTCAAATCACCATTTTCAAGACATTCCATCACTTCTTTGACTCTGTTGCCTCCAAATCTTTTCTGTATTTTCAGAGTAGCCTGGCCAAGGATCTCTTTGCTGAAAACACCATACTCATCAACGAGCCTTCTTATTCGCCGTTCTCGTGGAATTGTTAATTCTATGATCCGGCTGTTGTTCATTTTCTCCCATAAGGTTTCAGGTAAATAAACTTTACCAATAGTCAAACTTTCACTTTCCACCCATATCCTTTTACCGGGGTCCATAAACGTTAATTCCTTATGCAGATCATTCTGAAACTGCTGTGAAGTGGGTTGTTTCCCCAAACCAATATCACCAAAAGCCGAGCCACGATGATTTGCTAAACCTTCCAGATCGAGCACCTGCTCTCCCAGGTCCTTTAAAAAGCGCAAAATCTCAGTTTTCCCGGTACCTGTCGCACCCTGAAGAACGATCAGCCTGTTGATGCGTTCAAAATCAGCCATCAGAAAATTTCTATAGGCTTTAATACCTCCCTCCAGAATGATACAGGGTATTCCAACCAATTCGAATAACCAGGCCATCTTTTCACTCCGCATCCCCCCCCGCCAGCAATAAAGTCTTAACTTCCCATCCGCTGCGATACCTTTCGCCTGATCCTTGAGGGCTTTCATTTTCGGACCAACTATTTCCAACCCTTTTTCAATGGCATCAATGCGCCCCTGTTGTTTATAGGCCGTACCTACAACAGCCCTTTCCTCATTTGAAAATATAGGGATATTAATAGCGCCGGAAATATGTCCATGAAGATACTCAGCCGGTGAGCGGACATCAACCAGTGGGAAACCTCTTAAATTTTTAATAAAATGTTCCGGTCCTACATAATCCATACCAACAGCAAACTGAATCCAGTTTTGATTGCAAAGTTATAGGAAAGGGAAAGTAAGTATTCCAATTTTTTAAAAGAAATTGGATATTAGGAATTCCGGCATAGTTGTCCGTGAATGATAGAACATACACAATGCTGGAATATAGACTACGGGCAATAAGTAATCCTTGAGTGAAATGAAGTGGTCTTCAGTTTTTAAGAGAAAATCTTACTATTAGATCTTCGAAGTGAACAACTCTTCCTGAACAAATGGGATCAAGGCAAGGATAAGCGCATGTTCATAATAACGGGCCCTGTCAATAAGTCCATGGGTAAGGATGCCGACGGCACCGTCCTGTTGTTTTGAATTTTCACGGTTAAAAACCATATCATCAGCCTCACCCAGCTCAACACCCTGCTCAACCAGTTCTTTTATTTTTGCCGGTAATGGAAAAGTAGCTGTACGCGCCTCTCCATGTAAATGATCGTTCAGAATAACCATCCAGGCAAAGGCATGCATAGTGCCTCGTATAACTTCGATCCCACCTTCAATGCCTACCCAGAAATTTCCATCAGAAAATTTTCTTTTCAGGGTATTGGCCCGGTTAGAGGCTCCCATATACGTCTCCCTATCGGTCATAGGCTGGTCGCTTACACCTGAAGTAACAGCCTTTCCTGTAAAACTGAACTGTGCGTCGGGAAATACGGTATCAAAAGCATGTTTTGTACAGGCTATTTTAACCGGGTTTTCAGATGCAATATATATTTTATTTACTTTTTTAATCATTGTCCGGCATCATATTTCTAATCAGATCATCAAAGGTCTCTCTTTTCCGGATGAGTTTTGCCTGACCGTTGATGATCATTACTTCCGGGGGTTTTAATCTGGAATTATAATTAGAGGACATGCCAAAACCATAGGCTCCGGCATTTTTGATGGCGATGATATCTCCCTCCCGTACTTCGTTTAGTTTTCTATCAGCACCAAGCGTGTCGGTTTCACAAATATAGCCTACAACCGAATATACCCTGTACGTACCCTGTGGGTTGGAAATATTTACTATATCGTGGTAGGCGCCATACATCATGGGCCGGACCAGGTGATTCATACCCGAGTCAACACCGACAAATACGGTTGCAGGAGTTGTTTTAATAACATTTGTTTTTGTCAGCAAATAACCTGCTTCACTCACCAGGTATTTCCCCGGCTCAAACCAGATCTCCAGTTCACGACCATAGGTCTTGCAAAATTCTGAAAAGGATTCACCCAGTTTTTTACCCAATGTATGAATATCAGTAGTAATATCTCCTTCCCGGTAGCCAACCTTAAATCCGCTCCCAAAATCAATGAATTCAAGATCTTTAAATTCCTTGGCTATATCAAGAAGGATATCGGCTCCGCGAATAAAAACCTCCGCATCCAGGATATCTGATCCGGTATGCATATGAAGGCCTATTACATGAATATTATTGGTGTCGATCACCCGGTGAAGATGCCGGCTCTGTAGAATGGAAATACCGAACTTTGAATCAATATGACCAGTGGAAATATTGGTATTACCACCCGCCATAATATGCGGATTGATCCGCAGACATACCGGTACTGTATTATGATAATGATGCCCAAACTGTTCAAGAATACTGATATTATCAATATTGATCTGCAAACCAAGGTCGACAGCTTCCCTGATTTCATCAAAAGAAACAGAATTGGGTGTAAACAATATCTCAGCAGGTTCAAAACCTGCCCTTAAACCCAGATAAGCCT
>CAZYDB010000002.1:12989-34147 GCA_964645995.1 uncultured Roseivirgaceae bacterium | reverse complement strand
AAGCCTCCTGAATTGAAACGACATCCAGCCCCGTATTCAGTTCCTTCATCAACTTCAGGATGGAGATATTGGAAAGTGCCTTTACCGCATATTTTATTTTCATATTAAGCCTGGAAAAAGCTTTGTTCATCTTATTGACCTGTTCTATGATCTTTGATGCATCATATACATAAACAGGGGTTCCAAACTCTTTCGTGAGGGTTTCCAGGTCAACTCCCTGAATCTGATATCGGTTGTTTTCTAAAACCATGAATCCTTAATAAATAATTCGAATGCCAAAGATAACAGGAATGATTATTTATTATTCACATATACAAGCATAAAAAACCATCATTGGTCAAAGTATATACTTCCTGTTCGCATGCTTCATATCAGTTTGAGGACCTTAAGCCAGACTATTCATAAACTTTCATTATACAACATAATTTTAAGAAATATATAGTTGATATTCTATGAAATACATCGCCAGGTTAACCCCGGTGAGCGTCGCGATAAAATCGGGGGGCTTTATCGGCCCGTCAAAGCGCCTGCCTGCCTCCTTTATCCTTTAGATTAGCACACATCGAATACCCTTTAAAAAGTTCTATTATTAAAGTAGTTCATTAAAGAATGAAAGCAGAGGTGAACTGGCCGGCCGGTCTATGGTGGGCCGGCCGGCCAGGCAGGAAAAATTCGTGAATTTTTCAGGTTAGATCCCATGGTGGTAAAAGTGGTGGTTTTTATGTTAAAAAACGTTAAAAAGAAGATTGTAAGCGCTTGATAGCGTTAGTTTTGTATTATGACAAAGCGCAGGATCCGTATAATTATCACATTGATGACCATGGCCATGACAGGACTGATAGGTTACCAGGTATACTGGATCGATAATGCTATAAAAATAAATGATGTACAATTTGAACAAAATGTACATGATGCCTTGAATACGGTAATATCCCGTTTGGAAAAAAACGAGGTTTATTTCACTGCATCGCAACAGTTCCAAAATTCCCTGGATCCTCCTTCATTCTTTTCACCTGATTCCAATGCCTATCTTAAAAAATTTTATTATGATAGATATGCGCCGAATATCCGGAAAAATGATTCCCAACGAAGGAACAAGTGGATGTCAGATATTATTCTTAAAGACTCTATTGTTTTGGGAGAACAACAGATCAATATTAGTTTTCAGTTGAAAAATAATATCCCCTGGACCAACCAGATGGAGGCTGAGGGACAGTTCCGGGAAAGAAGAGAAGAATTTGAATTGAATATTCAATCTTATCAGAATTTTGATAGCGAAATACAAAGAAGCATTCAGAAAATAGCACAAAAATCACACATGGTTACAGTTGTTCTTGATGAGATGTTCAGTGAACAGCCCCGTATTGAAAACAGGATCAATAAAAACGAGTTGAAAGAACTTTTAGACACGGAATTAAAAAACCGGGGCATCCACCTGGACTATGAATTCGGGATAGTCGACAAGCAACAAAATATTTTCATCATGACCGGTTATCAGCCTCAGGATAAGCAAAATATATTAACTTCCGGTTTTACGGTTAAACTATTCCCTAATGACCTGCAGAGAAACAACTATTTTCTTTCCGTTTTTTTCCCGGATCAGGCCGGCTTCTTACTGAAAAAAGTTTGGTTCACGCTCACTTCTTCAATACTGCTGGTATTGCTGATCATTTCACTTTTCGGTTATGCTGTTTTCGCCATCATCAGACAGAAAAAAATATCGGAAATAAAAAATGATTTCATTAATAATATGACCCATGAGTTCAAAACCCCGATCTCAACCATAGCGCTTGCCTGTGAAGCATTACAGGATAATGATATTAAAAAGAATAAATTGCTTATCAATAATTATATCAATATGGTCCGGGAAGAAAATAACCGGCTCACCCGGCAGGTTGAAAAAGTCCTTCAGATGGCCACATTGGATAAAAAAGAATACAAGCTGAAACCTGAAGAAATCGATATACACCAGATCATTCAAAATGCGATTCACAACATTAGCCTGCAGGTGAGCAAAAAAGGTGGTGAGATCAGGGAGCGTTTGATCGCTGAAAACCATATTATCTATTCCGACGAAGTTCATCTTACTAATATCATTTATAACTTACTGGATAATGCCAATAAGTATTCCACTGAAAAACCCATGATCCAGGTAGAAACGGAAGATCATCATCAGGGGATATTGATCCGGATAAAAGACGAGGGCATAGGAATGACGAAAGACGTACTCGATAAGATCTTTGAAAAGTTTTACCGGGTTCCCACAGGTAATATTCATGATGTGAAGGGATTTGGCCTGGGCCTGACGTATGTAAAATCCATGGTCGCCGCCCTGGGTGGTTTTATCAAAGTAAAAAGCAAGCCTTCTGAGGGCAGCACATTCGAAATTATTCTTCCTTTAAAAGCCTATGGATCAAATTAATTTATTGCTGGTTGAGGACGACCCGAACCTGGGACAGATCCTCCGGGATTACCTTAAGTTAAAAAATTTTAACCCAACGCTCTGCATAGACGGGGAAGAAGGGCTGGCAGCCTTCAGAAACCTGGAATTCGATCTCTGCCTGCTGGATATCATGATGCCTAAAATGGACGGATTTACCTTAGCCAGAGAGATCAGGAATATCAATGAGGAAATTCCAATCATTTTTTTAACAGCCAAATCGATGAAAGAAGATACCATCGAAGGATTTAAAATTGGTGGGGATGATTATCTTACCAAACCATTCAGCATGGAAGAACTTATTCTTCGTATCAACGCTGTTTTAAAAAGAACCTCAAAGAAAAGCAGTCAACAAAAACGGTCATTTGAATTTGGCAACAGCAAACTGGATGCTGACAAACAAATACTTACTATTGGTAAACAAATCATTAAGCTTACCAATAAAGAAACACAACTCCTGAAGTTACTGTGCCAGAAAAAAAATGAAGTTTTAAACAGAAGTGCTGCGTTGAAAATGATCTGGCACGATGACAGTTATTTTAATGCCAGAAGCATGGATGTGTATATCACCAAGTTACGTAAGTATCTGAAAGAAGACCCGACAATTGCCATTCAAACCATTCATGGTGAAGGATTTAAGCTGATAGAAAACGCCTGATCCTTATTTATTTTTATTTAACCAATCAATAATTTAGTTTTTGTCCTTATCTTTAGGATATATAACAACTTTTTTACCATGATCAAGTTAGTACCTTCCGTCAGTGTGCGAAATGGCAAAGTGACCCGACTAACACAGGGTAATTATGAAAAAGAAACAGAATATGAAAAAAGCCCTGTGGATTTTGCACGTGTATTTGAAGATATCGGCATGGACATTATACACCTGGTAGACCTGCAGGGGGCTATTGAAGAATCACCGGTTGCCTATCATGTACTCGAAGCTATTACCGGACATACTGACCTGAAAGTTGAATTTGCAGGTGGAATTCGAACCGATGGTGATATCCTGAAGCTATTTGAATGCGGGGCTTCCTATGTTTCAGCTGCAAGTATAGCGGCCAGAAATCCTGAATTATTTACTCAATGGATCTTTTCCTATGGTCGTGAAAAAATAGCCTTATCAGCAGATGCCGTTGATAATAAAGTGATGATCAAAGGGTGGCAGAAAACAACTGATATCGATCTGTTTGAACATATCAGCTACTTTTATGAAAGAGGTCTTAAATATGTCAAAGTCACCGATATTTCCAGGGATGGTACAATGGTAGGTCCGAATTTTGAGTTATATAAGAATCTTGTGGATGCCTTTCCGAACGCTTCCATAATTGCCAGTGGTGGCGTACGGTCTATAGATGATATTGAAAAACTACAGGAACTGGAGGTTTATGCAGTTATTTTCGGAAAGGCCTTTTATGAAGGAAAACTCACCCTTGATGATCTTAAAAGGTTCATATAAACTATATCCTCTGATCCTAATTGATTTTCCTGTAAATTATTTTATAAATAAGGTATAAAATAACATTTACAGAAAAACCAGTGGCAGAAGACCTGGATTCATTGTTAACATCTTCTAATTTCTCCCCTGTATTTGATTTTTTTTCTTCTGGCGGCAAGGCTTTTTCATTAACTAAAACCGAATCCTGCGCTGTATCTTTAACTTTGTTGAAGCTATTATCCTGATGATTTAAAGCAAACAAATGAAAGGAAAGCGATAACTGAAGGATCAATAAAAATGAAATGATTTTTTTAAGCACCTTAAAAAGACTTTGTTTGTACTCTTGGATAAACGGTTATACATTTAAAATTGTTTCCAAAAAGAAGCTAAAATCAAAAAAAGGGATTTTGACTAAGGGCTAATTAATCTTATGAAAGAATTCACTATTACGCAACTAAGTAAGAAAGATATCCCACAAATGTATCAGGGGTTTAATGCGGCGTTTTCGGATTACCTCATCCCAATGAAATTAACCGAATCTGCATTCAGGAAAAAGATTATTCAAAAAACAAATATCAAATTCAAATACTCTGTCGGCAGTTTTTTTAAGAAAAAATTAGTTGGTTTTATTTTTCATGCTATCGATCAATATGAGGATAAAAAAGTAGCCTATAACGGAGGAACAGGGGTAATTCCCGAATTCAGAGGGAACAATTTGACTAATCATATGTATGATTATCTCCTGCCGAGGCTGATCAGTAAAGAAGTAGATAGCTGTGTGCTGGAAGTGATCTCAACAAACATACCGGCGATCCGGTCCTATGAAAAAATAGGTTTCACGAAATCGAAATTCTTTCATTGCATGAAGCTTAATCTGGAAAGCAATTATTTAAGATCGGCCAACCAGAGGAAATTTGACTATAAAGAAGTACAAAGGCCGAACTGGAATTCCTATAAAACCTTCTGCGATTATTCAAGCAGCTATCTGGATACTTTACACGTTCTTAAAAGAAATATGGCGAACGAAAATTTTATTGAAGTTTATGATGAAAGCAAGATTATTGGTTTTATTATTTTCAATAAGAAAATGGGACGTATTGAGCATCTTGGTGTAGACCATAATTATCGCGGACAGGGTATTGGCTCCATGCTGGTTAAAAAAATGTATCAAAAATGCCGCTATAAACCTATTTATATCCTCAATGTTAATGAAAAGGCCTATGGTCTGTTAAGTTTTTTTCTCCGAATCGGATTTGTAAATGATATTGATCAGTTTGAATTAGTTTTTAAGCTTCCCGGGAAATGACGCCTATAAAAAGTACTCTTCTTCCTGAGATCCTGGAAGGAAAATGGTTAAGGCATTACCGCGAAAGGGATATTTTATTCCTTTCAACAGACTCCAGAAAAGCTGTATTTAATCCTTCCTGTCTTTTTTTTGCTATTACCGGCAGCATCCATAACGGCCATAAGTACGTCGATGAATTATACGGTAAAAATATCAGGCAATTCATTATTGAAGACCCTGAATTTACCATTGATCCCTATCCGGAAGCCAACTTTTTCCATTGCGAAAATACGGTCAGGGCATTACAGCTTTTATCAGCCTGGCGAAGAAAGCAATATAATCTTCATGTTACAGGGATAACCGGTAGTAATGGAAAAACCATTGTAAAAGAATGGTTATCGCAATTATTATCCTGGAAACAGAATGTCGTTAAGACACCCAAAAGTTTTAATTCACAAATCGGTGTACCCTTATCAATCTGGCAGATACAGGATTATCATGAGATCGGAATCTTTGAAGCAGGCATTTCACAGAGAGGAGAAATGAACAATCTCCGGAAGATCATAATGCCTGATACAGGAATATTCACCAATATCGGCCCTGCACATGATGAAGGGTTTCATTCCTGGGAAGATAAAATACATGAAAAACTGATATTATTTGAGAACGCTGATCATTTGATTTATAACCGAGATAATGAACTCCTCCACAATACCATTAACGACAAATTAAAGGATATCTCAAAGATTTCATGGGGTAAGGATCCAGAAGCATATTACCAGACCAGAACAACTATACAAAGTACGGAAGAAACGCTGGTTAATATAACCCGTAAAAAGACCCGTTTTAATTTTATTGTTCCATTTTCTGATAAAGCATCCCTTGAAAATATCCAGCATTGCATTGTTTTTCTTCTTCATTCCGGGTGGACTGAAAAGCAGATCCAGGAAGGACTTTCGGAAATATCGAAAATTTCCATGCGTCTTGTCATGAAAAAAGGGATAAATGACTGTTATATTATTGACGACTCCTATAACAACGACCTGGCGGGGCTTGAAATAGCCTTGCATTATCTGAACAACCAGAACCAACGGAATAAAAAAACCTTGATCATTACTGACATTCTCCAATCAGGGATGACAGATTCCGTACTTAATCGCCATACTGCAGAATTGTTGGATCACTATCCTCTCCACAAGATAATTGCCATTGGAAAACAGATCGAAGGAATACGGGTTTTTCTGAAAAACCGTGCCGTTAACTATTATTCCGGTACAGAAGCATTTTTAAACCAACACAAAATAAATTCATTTCGTGATGAGGTAATCCTTATTAAAGGAGCACGGAAATTCGGACTGGAAAAGATTGTCAGCAAACTACAGGAAAAGATCCACGGTACCGTATTAGAAATTAACTTAGATGCTATCAGTCATAATCTTAATGTTTACCGGTCCTTTCTCAATCCAGGAACAAAAATAATGGTAATGGTAAAGGCGCTGGCCTATGGAAGTGGCAGCATAGAAATTGCCAATCTTCTGCAATTTCACAGGGTTGATTACCTTGGAGTGGCCTACACTGATGAAGGAGTTACCCTGCGCAAAAATGGCATCAGTCTTCCCGTAATGATCATGAATCCTTCGATCGATGCATTTGAAAAAATCACAGATTTCCGGCTGGAACCGGAGATCTACAATTTAAAATTACTTAAAGAAATAGACAACTGGACAAAGAATCACAAGCGATCAGTAAAAATTCATTTAAAATTTGATACCGGTATGCACAGGCTTGGATTTCCTGAAACAGAAGCGGATGAGGTACTAAATTTGATTAAAAAGAATCCGCTTCTTCAGCCTGTCAGTATTTTCAGTCATCTTGCCGGTGCCGACGATCCCCTCCATGATGCATACACACAGCAACAGGCAGGCGGATTCCTGAATATCATTGAAAAGTTCAAAAATAAATCAGGACAAATTTTTATCAGACATCTTGCAAATTCTGCTGCAATTGTCCGTTTTCCGGAATATCAGTTCGATATGGTAAGGCTGGGAATCGGTCTTTACGGAACGGATGCAACCGGAATCATTTCCCATCAGCTAAAACCAATTGGAACCCTAAAAACAACGATCAGTCAGATCATTACTCTTGATGAAACAGATTCTGTTGGTTACAGCCGCAAAGGACGTATAAATCGGAAAAGCCGGATCGCTACTATTGCCATCGGCTATGCCGACGGTTTTTCTCGTTCCTTCAGCAATGGTAATGGAACCGTTTTCGTCAATGGACATTTGGCACCTGTTGTCGGAAACGTATGCATGGATATGACCATGGTAGATATAACCGGTATACAAGCAGAGGAAGGGGATGCAGTGATCATCTTTGGTGAACCGATTCCCCTACATCATTTAGCCCGGGCAATTAATACGATTCCTTATGAAATACTAACAAGTGTGAGTGAAAGAGTAAAACGAATATATATCAGTGAGTAAGGCTATGTTTTTACCAACTCAAAATATTTCTCAAATATCCTCCTGGGTATGATCTTAGAAGGAATATCACTACCCCACATGGGCGTGATCTCAAACAAATCATTGAAGGTTCGACCTTCATATTTGTTACCAATTACAAAACTCCCCGGCAGATTTTTATCGTCTGGTTTTCTGTTACAGACGAATTGCATTCTGTACTTATCCATAAAAGAGTAACTTGGTTTTAATTCAATATAACGAATATTCAACTTTAATGTTAAAGTAAATTGTATTTTTTTATTTAAAATTTATACTATATGAAGACAAAAGAGGGGTTCATTTGATGAAAAAATACAATTATTTTCCTAATATTTTTATTCTGATGGATTAGAATATATAAAATATACTATTTTTGACATCCTCAAGGAAGGAACCGGATGGGGGTAATTAATTCATGAAATATTATCATATACTACTATACTTTTTAATTCTTGCCAGTCATTCTTTACTTGCCAGTGAATATACTATTATTGAGCAGGATAACAGGAAAGGACTTGTTAATAATAACGGTAATTGGGTCATTCCTCCGTTTTATGATGATTTGGGCTGGAGTAATGGCGATTTCAGCGTGGTTGATGAAGTTACAGGGTATAAAATGGGTGAATACTGGGGGTTGATCAATATTAAGAATATAAAAATTACCCTTGCTGAATACAAAAACATATATCCCCTTGATGATCAGCATTGCCTTGCAACCAAACCGGATTCCTATAAGCTGAATGAAAAATATGGACTGATAAGCATCCGTTCAGGAAAGACAATCATACCATTCAATTATACATCACTGGCAAAAACCGGTTATCATTTCATTGCCGGTAAATACAGCAACGATATCCTTTTGTACGGAATAATAGACTCTAAGGGAAAGTTTGTTGTTGATTTTAATTACCGGCAGATAATGTCCCTGACGGATGATCTTTATGCCGCAAAAAATGACCAGGGTTTATATGATTTACTGAATGTAAATGGAGATCCTGTTCAGTCTATACGTCCTGATGAAATAAAACCACTTTACGAGGATCTTCTGATGATAACCGTTGATGGGGAAAAAGGACTTGTTTCTTCTCAGGGTAAGTTATTAATAAAACCAGGATATAAGACAATCAAGATAGGGGATAACCTGGAAGTTATGGGTTTACCTCAAAAAACATGGCAACTTCTTTCCATGGACAACAAAATGATCAATGAATTATCGTATGATCAATTATCCCCTATGGATAAAGATCTTTATAAAGCTACGCGGGGTAATTATGCCTTTATTATTAATACGGAAGGAAAAGTGTTATTTAAGATCAAAGATTCAGATTTATTCATTTTGAATGACACACTGGCGGCGGTCAAAACAAAAAATCGTTATGGGGTCATCAATTATACAGGTAAGTTTATCTACCCCCTGCAATATGACTCTGTAAGTTTATTGTCAGACCGGATATTCCTGCTTGAAAAAAACGGGCATAACAAGGGTTGGGAACTTGGGGATCTTTATGGTAAAATACTATCAGACGAGAAATATGACCGGATATTGCCGATAAATGACCGGTTTCATGCTGTCAGCAAGCATGGTTTCTGGGGTGTTTCCGACAAGTATGGCAAAAAGCTGATAGAAACCATTTATGACACCCTGTTGGCTGTAAACACCAACAAATTCCTGGTGAAATTTCATGGTGAATACGGTGTAATAAACAATGAAGGCCATTGGATCGGTTATCCCAAAAAAGGTGATCCGTATTTATTTCAAGATGATCGTTACCTGGTAAGTTCTTATTACGGCAGCAGTATTTTTGATTATTATGGCAACGAAATATACCATTCTGAAAATTATCTGAGACCCCTGTCAGCTAATTTCATGGTAGAGGACTATAAGCATAAAAAAGGACTCATTAATCATTTTTACCAAACTCTTTTACCGGTTAAATTCGATCAGATCATTGAAATCAGTAAAGATTCAGTTTATCTGTACAAAAATGAAGACGGATGGGGTGCGGTAACTATTGATGGCATTGTTCTGTTCAGGAATGATGATCGATTTGAACAAATTATTGGCAGCAGTGAAAATTATATCGGCGTTCAGATAAATGATGCCTTCGGGTTTGTAGATTACAAGGGCCGTTTGAGAATTGCCAACCGGTATGAAAGGATTGGATTGTATCATGAAGGACTTGCCGGGATTAAAATCCTGGGTAAATGGGGTTGCATTGACAAAAAGGAAAATATTGTTATTCAACCCTATTATGACTCAATCGAACCATTTAAAAATAATCTTGCTATAGCCGTGAGAGATGGAAGGTATGGTATTATCGATTTTAGGGGAACTATTAAAATCCCTTTTGAATATGATACCATCACACGATTAAGAGAAGGGGGCTTTATTTGTATTTTAAACGGCATGTCCGGTTTGATCGACGATTCTGGTATTCTTAAATTTTATCCCAAATTTGATTATTTTGAAGATCTGAAAAACGGCTATGTCATTGTGAAAAGAAATAATAAATATGGCGTTCTGTCGGATGACGGTATTATCAGAATACCAATCATTCATGACGAAATAAAATATGATCGAATCAATCACGTTATATTGGTTTCAAACCGGAAAAAATGGATTAACTTGCAAACTGTACAATAAATACAGTTTTTACCGGCTGCTTGTAACCTTTTCATATTATGCTTTCAAAGATTATATCAATAGGGTCTGTTATTCTCCTGCTTATCCTTTTTTCAGCCTGCTCGAGACCTGATGCACCCGTTTTTAAAGGCGTTCGCGAAGTAAAGATTAAAGAAAAATCTGACGATCAAATGGTCTTAACAGCTTATGCTGATTTTTATAATCCCAATAATTATAAGATTATTTTAAAACAATCAGATATTCAGGTTTTACTTAATGATAAAAGGATCACTCATTTTAAACAGGATTATAACCTGAAGATTGAAAAAAACTCCGGTTTCACCGTGCCAATGGAAGCAGTCATCGCGCAGCAAGATATTAACAATAACCTTTTAAGCACAGCACTTAATTTATTGCTTGGCCGAAAACTGACCGTACGATACGAAGGACATATAAAAGTAAAGGCCTATGGATTACGTATTCGGGTGCCGGTAACTGGTGAATCAAAGATTGATCCCCGGGACCTTTAGATTATTTTTAGCCTATTATAAAAATATAAATTAAAAACTATATCATTAGTCGTGGCTAAGAATATGGTCAATTATATTCTTCCCATGCAACCTTCCATTTTCAATGAATACTTTTTCAGTATGTATTCCCGCTGTAACGGTGCCGGCCACATATAATCCGGGTACATTCGTCTCAAAAGTTTGATCGTTAAATTCAGGTTCGCAGGTTTGCGGATCAACCTTAATACCCGATTCTTTCATCAAATTAATATCGGGAAGATATCCGGAGAGGATAAAAACAAAATCAGCAGAAATGCTCGCCTGCTGATTATTGGCAACATCAGCAGCAAGGACGCTTTTTTCTTTAATACTTAATGTTTCATGCTGGTAATAGGCTTTAATTTTACCTTCTTTAATCCGGTTCAGAAGGTCTGGGATCAACCAGTATTTGGCCGTTTTCTTCATATTTTCTTTTCTGACAATAATTGAAACATTAACTCCATGCCGGTACAGGCTCAAAGCAGCTTCTACCGCTGAATTGCCACCACCAATGATCACTACATTCTGTTGGGCGTAGGGATAGGGTTCATCAAAATAGTATTTTACATGCGAAAGGTTTTCTCCCGGTATATTCAGCTTTCTTGGAAAATCAAAATATCCGGTAGCCAGTACGACATAGGAAGCCTGATAAATAATGCCACTGCTGGTCGATACATGAAAAATGTTGTTTTTTCTTGTCACTTTTTCAACCCTGGTATAAAGTTTAACAGGAAGGTCATAAAACTCTACTACCCTCCTGTAATAATTCAAAGCTTCCTCGCGGGTCGCTTTTGGGGTATTAATAGTAAAAGGAACCTCTCCAATGGCAATATTGTCAGCAGTAGAGAAAAAAGTCATCTGATAAGGGTAACGCCGGATTGATTCTGCAATGGATCCTTTTTCAAGTACAAGTACCCTTAATCTTCTTTTCTTTGCTTCAATAGCACAGGCCAGTCCATTAGGCCCTCCCCCAATAATAACAATTTGATAATCCTTGATAATCATTCTGGTTTTTTTGGTTTTCTATATTTCGAAAATAATCCTATATTTAACTTAATTTATAACCAACGGGAATGATCAAAGTTTGAATAGATGTTCACGTCAGCGCTTACGGTTTATCCATACCTTAGAATACATTGGCCGGGAAACAAAAATAACCTAATATTACTGAATCATTTATAATACATCAATGGATCAATTATACCAGGAAAAAATCAGTCACCTCAATGATCTTATTCAATTATCAAGAGTTGACGGGAATGAATCATTAAATGAGGTTAATTTCATTAATTCCGTGGCTGACCGGCTTGGAATTAGCCGGTCGGATCTTGAAAAGATCAGAAAATCACAAACAGAAGTGACCTTCAATCCGCCAAAAGACATGTATCAGCTCATGATGCAGTTTCACAGACTAATCGTTCTAATGGGTATAGACCGTATTATATCCCAGGAAGAAAAATCCTTTTGTCAGGAATTGGGATTAAAAATGAACCTCAAAAAAGCTGCCATTGAAGAGATCATTGATAAAGCGATCGACACACCCAGGCATGTGATCTCTGTGGATGAGATTGAAAATATTTTTTTCCGACATTATAAGGATGACTGAACCTTAATTCCCGGATTGATCAAACTGATAAAAAATCTCTTGAACATTCATTGGCTGGTCAGACCTGAATATTTCACGGCTTTCCCTGTTCACCAGAATTATCCTGTATGATGTGTTTTCAAGTGCATAATACTCCCTCAAAGAAGCTACTTCAGGATCAGTTAGTGAGGTGCCATCAGGCCTGATGCCCCCTTTGCTGAAAACTTCAATAATAATAATATCTCTCTCGTCAAGCCCGAGCGGGTCTTTAGCCATCGCCAGTAAGGTCTTTTCATATGATGGAGACCGGTTATCTTCTGAATAAAGAATTATCAGTTGATTATATTGATGGTATTCCCTGATCAGATCCGGGGTTTCCTGAAAGGTAATTAAAAATAGGAGAACGTAAAACTTCATTTTTTATAATATAAATAGAATCCAGATGAATAGAAAAATCCATGAAATATTAACAAATTTCCAGAAAGTGACAAAAATCTCCAGTTTTATTCTTTCATAGGGCGAGGTAAAATAAATGAGATTCTTAACCGGATCAAGGAAAATGTTCTTAGTCATATACAGCATATAAGCAATATATATTAACGCTATTATGACGTGCAACATATGATACCCTGTGATAAGAAAAAGATAGGTTCCGAGCACATTTTTATTGATAGCAAGACCCTGAAATACAAGCTCCAGCCATCCAATGAATTGAAAGATCAAAAAAACTCCTCCGATCAGGAATACACTGAATATCTTCTTACGTATTGATTCAATATCTTCTTCCTGAAAAAACTTAAGAATACCTTTGGAGACCTGGTTTGAGACCAGTAACACCAGGGAAGCGATGATGAAAAATTTAGGTATGTATACATCAGATAGCAGCGCGGGATCGCCGCCAAATTCAATTGACAGGGTGACAAGAAGGAAGATTAAAACCAGGAAACTTCCGAAGAGGGCAAGGTAGGTAAGCATCACATGCGGATGCAGCTTCTCAATTTCCCTGAATCCTGATAGTAACCTGTTCGAAGTATATAACTTATCTTCCTTTGACGACATATACTTGTGGATAAGATGGTTTATAATATTAACTGATTTGTTTTCCTTAAAGTTATCATTTGCTCAATAAAAAAACATAAAACACTGTATTTCGTCATATTCATGATAATTTTACAATTTAAACCACAAATGATTTGACATTTAAGGATTTCTTAACGCTATATACTAACGACAGCTATATACAGACTATTGCGGAGGCTATCCGAACGAATGAAAAGCAGTGCATCCATCTGAAAGGATTAAACGGGAGTCTGGATTCAGTCGTTTGTTCCGCCCTTTATGAAATCAGTCATCAAAACTATCTTTTTATTCTTCATGATCAAGAGGAAGCAGCCTATTTTCAAAACGACATGCAGAACCTGATCCCTGACAAAGAAGTTTTACTATATCCGGGTTCTTATAAAAAAGCTTATGAAGTACAGGAAACTGAGAATGCCAATATACTTTTACGGGCTGAAATTCTGAATAGAATAAACCATAAAGATCCAAAGGGGGAACTTCTTGTTACCTATCCCGGGGCACTTGCAGAAAAGGTTATCAATAAACAATCCCTGCTTAATCATACACTAAATCTGAAAAATGGTCAGTCTGTTGAAATTAGTAACCTCGTTGACATTTTATCTTCTTATGATTTTGAAAAATCCGATTTTGTTTTTGAAGCTGGCCAATACGCTATCAGGGGAGGCATCATTGATATATTCTCCTACGCCAATGAATTACCCTACCGGATTGAATTTTTTGACAGTGAAATTGAAAGTATTCGCAGTTTCAATCCGGAATCACAATTATCTGAAAATACGCTTAATGAGATCCATATCATACCTAACGTCCAGACCCGGTTATCCAATGAAAAGAGGGATTCCTTCCTCTCATTTTTACCGCGCAACACAAAAATATTCATAAAGGATTATGAACTGACACTGGATGTGATACAAAAGTATTCCGACAGGGTTTCGGAAGTCTTTGATGAAATCATGGATAAAAGTAATAAAACCCAGATCATTTTATCACCATCTGATATATTTGAAAATGCCGTATCTATCCATAATGAATTTGGCAATTTTACGATTATTGAATTTGGCAATCGTTTTTACCAACAGGAGAAAGTTCAATTTGATTTTAAATCCCAGAGCCAGCCTTCATTCAATAAGAATTTTGAATTATTAAGCATCAATCTGGAAGAAAACCAGGACAAAGGGTATAAAAACATTCTATCGGCTGAATCAGAAAGTCAGATTAACAGGCTCAATACGATTTTCGATGAAATAAATCCCTATATCCGGGTTGACGCATTACATCTCGAATTAAGAAGCGGTTTTATCGATGATCTTTTAAAAATAGCACTTTATACTGATCATCAACTCTTTGAAAGGTTTCACCGGTATAAGGCGAAAAGAAAATACACGAAATCAAGATCGTTTACCCTGCGTGAACTTCAGAATTTACAACCCGGAGATTATGTTACCCATATTGATTATGGAATCGGACGGTTTGTCGGTCTTGACAAGGTAGAGATGAATGGCCGGGAACAGGAATCCTTAAGACTTGTTTACAAAGATGATGACCTGTTATACGTAAGCGTTCAATCATTACATAAAATATCCAAATACACCGGTAAAGAAGGCAAACAGCCGGTAATGAGCAAACTGGGTTCGCAGGAATGGGAAAACAAAAAGAAAAGAGTAAAAAGTAAAGTAAAGGATATCGCTGCAGATCTTATCAAATTATATGCTAAAAGAAAGGCTGCGCCTGGGTTTCCTTTTTCTCCTGATAGTTTTTTACAGGCCGAACTTGAATCCTCTTTTATATTTGAGGACACACCCGATCAGGCCAAAGCAACAGCCGATATAAAGGTTGACCTCGAAAAACCACACCCCATGGACCGCCTGGTCTGTGGCGATGTTGGTTTTGGTAAAACAGAAGTCGCCATCAGGGCCGCTTTTAAGGCAGTTACTGACAATAAGCAGGTTGCTGTACTGGTCCCCACCACGATACTTGCCTTTCAGCACTTCAGAACTTTTTCGGAAAGACTCCATGACTTTCCGGTTAAAATTGAGTATATAACCCGGTTTAAATCTCAGAAGTCCGTTAAAATCACCCTTAAAAATTTAGCGGAGGGAAAAACCGATATTGTGATCGGAACCCACAGACTGGTCAATAATGATGTGATCTTTAAAGATCTTGGGCTTCTTATCATCGATGAGGAACAGAAATTCGGTGTGGGTGTTAAAGAAAAATTAAAAGAGTTTAAAGTAAATGTTGATTCAATTACCCTGACGGCAACCCCCATTCCCAGGACACTTCATTTCTCATTGATGGGCGCCCGTGACCTGAGTATCATTAATACTGCTCCTCCAAACCGGCAACCCGTAACCACAGAAATTCACTCCTTTAATCAGGAAATCATCCGGGATGCAATTAGTTTTGAGATACGCCGCGGGGGCCAGGTTTTCTTCGTCCACAATCGTATCAGCGATATATATGAAATCTCTAATATTATATTAAAATTGGTCCCCAATGCCAGTATTGCGGTGGCCCATGGTCAGATGAAAGGAGATAAACTGGAAAAAATTATGCTGAAATTTATTGAAGGTGAATATGATATTCTCGTTTCAACCAACATTATTGAATCAGGACTTGATATTCCCAATGCCAATACAATAATCATTAATCGTGCGCATATGTTCGGTTTATCAGATCTGCATCAGATGCGTGGAAGGGTAGGAAGATCCAACAGAAAAGCTTTTTGCTATCTGCTTACGCCCCCGGCTTCAGGATTAACCGTCGAAGCCAGAAAACGATTAAAAACGCTAGAGGAATTCTCAGAACTCGGGGATGGTTTTAAAGTGGCCATGAGAGATCTGGACATTCGGGGAGCTGGCAACCTGCTTGGGGGTGAACAAAGTGGGTTTATCAATGATCTGGGTTTCGACACCTATCATAAAGTACTTGATGAAACCATTCGGGAACTCAAAGAAAAGGAATTCAAATACCTTTTTGAGCAGGATCTGAACAAGAAAGCTGAAATTATTTCAGAAGATTGTATTATTGAAACCGATTTCGAAATGTTGATCCCGGAAAGCTATGTGAGCAATATCAGTGAACGGTTAAACCTGTATTCCCGACTCGATAATATTAACGACGAAGAGCAATTAAAAGCTTTTAATAATGAAATGAAAGATCGTTTTGGCAAAATTCCTGAGTCAGTCCTTACATTAATTGACATGGTCAGGGTCAGATGGCTGGCAGAACAGCTTGGAATTGAAAAACTCACGATCAAAAACGAAGTGCTCAAGGCCCAGTTTCTTGATGCTGAAAATGAAGCTTTCTATAATTCGGAAACTTTTGGAAAGGTACTGAACTATATCAAGAAAAATTCTCAACAATGTCGTTTAAAGGAATATAAAAACAAACCGCTGCTCGTTATTAACAATATTGACAGCATTGAATCGGTTAAAAAAAATTTTGAAACAATTCTGCAAATTTCTTGATATTCAATACAATAAAGCAGGGTGTTTTAAAGTATTATGTATACAAAAGGTTTTTTACATTCTTGGAAAATTGTAATATTTAATTAAAAATTTTACATTTAGTTTGTTTTTCTTGTAATATTGTTTCAAATTTTGGGCTGATATTATCCATTTCTTGTTTAGATTTGGATACTAAAGTATATATTCAAACGATTTAAAACGAAGTTAAACAGGTGATAACGTTTTGAATAAAATTTTATCATGAAAAAATTAATCATTTCATTCAAACATGTCTTGTTGGCAGGTGCAGCAATTTCTATCCTCTACGCATGTGGAAGAGGAGGGGGTTCACCATCAGCAACCAATCCGGGGCGATACAGTACGGCAACCGGACTGGAATACAATTCAGAAGAGGGCTTTCAGGTAGCTGAATACCGTGGACAGCCCGAAGGACCTAACCTTGTTTTTGTTGAAGGAGGCCGGACTGTACTCGGATCCTTTGAGGAAGATATTCTGCATACAAGGGACAATATCGAAAGAACGGTAACAGTGGCTTCTTTCTATATGGACGAAACCGAAGTGGCTAACATACACTGGCTGGAATACCTTCATTACATCAAGCTGGATTCTCCGAGAACTGCTTACGAGACCGCTTTACCGGACACCTCAGTATGGGCCCGGGATCTGGCATTCAATGACCCCTATACCAACCATTATTTCAGGTACCCCGGATTCCGGTTTTATCCGGTTGTCGGAGTAAGCTGGAGGCAGGCTATTGATTACTGTAACTGGAGAACGGCAGTCGTCAATGCCAAGCTGGCTGCTGAGGCAGGCCTTGAAGATCTTCCTGCTGAAACAGGTGGCAGGATCCCCCTGGAAACCGGCGTTGTTCTCCCTGATTACCGTCTTCCTACTGAAGCTGAATGGGAATATGCCGCCCAGGCGTTGATAGGCACCCAGTGGCTCGATGAAAACCAGACCCATAGAAGGTTATATCCCTGGGATGGTCATGCTTTAAGAAATCCCTACGGTAAGGAAATGGGTTATTTCCTGGCAAACTTTAAAAGGGGACGGGGTGATTATGCTGGTATTGCCGGTAAATTAAATGATGGCGCCATGATCACGGCCTATATTTATGAATATCCACCCAATGATTTTGGCTTGTATAATATGGCAGGTAATGTGAATGAATGGGTTCTTGATGTATACCGGCCCCTTTCCTTCCAGGATATGGAAGACCTCAACCCTGTGAGAAGGAGCCCGAGTGACCTTAATGCTACCGATAATGCCAATATCGATGATCCGCAGGATTGGTATGAATGGGATACCAGACAATCGCTGATCAGTGACAGAGCAAGGGTTTACAAAGGTGGATCCTGGAAAGATATTGCCTACTGGCTATCACCGGGTACAAGAAGATACCTGTCAGAAGATTCAGCCACCGCAACCATCGGTTTCAGGTGCGCAATGATCCGTGCCGGTTCGAATTACTAAAAAAGATTTACATTTAATCATAAAAAGCCCCCATAATTTTCGGGGCTTTTTTATTGATTAAGGGCGATGGCAATGGTGGCAAAACTGACAGCCCGGGCACCATTTCTTAGGATCTCCTGTGCACAGGACTCAAGTGTGGCACCGGTCGTGATGACATCATCGACCAGTAAAATATGTTTATCAAAAATTGTTGCAGCATCTCTTATCCTGAAAATATCCTTAACATTTAAAAGGCGTTCCTCCCTGTTCTTATTAGTCTGGGTAGGATTGTTCGATTTTCGAATCAGCAGGTCTGTGTAAAACGGGATCTTTAGTATTTTTGATAATCCACCGGCAAAATAATCCGATTGATTGTATCCCCTGTCCCTTTTCTTCCGTGGATGCAATGGTACTGGTAATATAATATCATATTGATCAGCGTTATTCAATTCCAATAACTGGTCAGCCATCAACTGACCAAGCCGATCGGCCAGTTCCGGCCTGTTTTTGTACTTAATACCGGATAGGAGTTTTTGTGTGATGCCTTTTTTATAATATTTTAGGTAGGCAAAAAAATGAGAATAGTGAACGGCATCAATGAAATACCTGGGAAGATCTTCCTGCAACATGGTAAGATCACAGAGGGGAAACTGGTCAATACATTGTATGCAAATTAAATTTTCAGCCCGGGATAATGGCTGATTACATATTTCACAAGTCCTGGGAAATAAAAGGGATAAAAGATCCTGAAACATAGCTGATCGTAAATTTTGTTTAAATTTAATGAATGAATATATATTTGTCAGCAAAGAAATAAAGAAATGAGTCAAGTTGAAGAATTTAACACCTACCGGGAACAAATCAATCAAAGAATTCTGGCTGGAGATGATAAGATCATTAAAAGGATCTTTAATCTTGATACCAATGCTTATGAAACCGGACAGCTCAATAAGAAGACCAAGGAGTTAATTGGTCTGACCTGTTCCCTCGTTCTTAAATGTGATGATTGTGTTAAGTATCATCTTGGTAACTGTTATGAGCTAAAGTTTACCACCGGTCAGATAATGGAAAGCATGTCACTAGCCACGTTAATTGGAGGAACTATTGTTATTCCCCATCTTCGTAAAGCAGTGGAATACTGGGATGAATTGAATGGTCATGTACAATAAAGATCTTGATATATACAAAAAATGGGAAACGGTTCTGGACAGCATTGAGCATTCCTTTGGTAAAAGACCCGTGGAGTTAAACGCTGTTCTTTTTCTGATTGGTGTGCATGAACTCGGCCAGGGGAAAAAGAGGTTTTCAAAGGAGGAGAAACAGGATTTGATCCATATAGCAATCTGTAAAATACTAAGTTTTTCAGGATATTATGAATTAGAAGGAACGGATGATGATGGTTGGCCGCACTGGAAACTCGTACGTAAACTCCCTTTTTTTGATATGCTTGAGCAGGAAAAATTGATGAAAATTCACATAATTGAATATTTTGAGAAAGAATTCGGATTGGAATGAAAATATACTCTTATAACCTTAATGGCATCAGGTCTGCAATAAACAAGGGATTGGTTGACTGGATTAAACAAGTTTGCCCGGATATATTATGCCTGCAGGAAATGAAGGCGCATGAAGATCAAATTGATACAAGCATTTTCAAAAACCTGGGATATCATGTTTACTGGCATCCGGCAGAGAAAAAAGGGTACAGTGGTGTGGCCATTTTATCAAAAACAGAACCTGATCATGTTGAATATGGAAGTGGTATGATGGATTACGACAGGGAAGGCCGGGTGATCAGGGCAGACTTCAATACATTTTCTGTGATGAGCCTGTACATTCCTTCCGGTTCCAGCGGGGATGAAAGACAGTCGTTTAAAATGAAGTTTCTTAAGGAATTTCTTAAGTACATGAAGGATCTTAAATCTCAAAAACCTGCTTTGATCGTTTCAGGAGATTATAATATTTGTCATAAACCAATTGATATTCATAATCCCGTATCAAATAAAAAGTCATCCGGCTTCTTACCGGAAGAAAGAGAATGGGTAACAAAATTTATAGAAAGCGGTTTTATTGATAGTTTCAGGTATTTTAACCCGGATCCCCATCACTATACCTGGTGGAGTTTCCGCTTTAATGCCCGTGCAAAGAACCTGGGTTGGCGTATTGATTATCATATGGTATCGGAAATGCTTGAGCCCAGGTTAAAGAATGCCATGATCTTTCCTGATGTAATTCATTCTGACCATTGTCCAATACTACTTGAAATAGAATGATTTAATTAAATTTGTTTAAATTCATTTTTTAACGGTTGAAATATTAAAACATGAAAAGAAGGTACTCCATTGGTTTGATACTTATAATTTTACTTTGGGCTTGTAATGATCAAAAAACAGGACAGGTAGAAAATTTATCCTTAAAGAAAGCTTCCGGTGATCGCTATTATGGAGGAATTTTTAGGTTAAATGAATCAGAATATATTAAAAACCTTTTCCCTCATAACATAACCGATGCCTATTCATACCGTGTTGCAGCCCAGGTTTATGAAGGTCTTTTTAAGTTTGATGATTCTAACTTAATGGTTATCAGCGGATTAGCCGATAATTATTCGGTGGATGAATCCGGAACGGTCTATACTTTTAAATTGAAACAAGGGGTCTATTTTCATGATGATCCCTGTTTCGAGGGAGGAAAGGGGCGCGAGTTAACCGCTGAAGATGTTAAATACAGCTTCACAAG
>CAZYDB010000002.1:0-12979 GCA_964645995.1 uncultured Roseivirgaceae bacterium | reverse complement strand
CTTCACAAGACTCTGTACACAAAATATTAATAATCAATTGTTTTCATCGCTTTTCAAGGACATACTTGCAGGTGCCACGGAATATTATGAAGCTACTGAGGGGGGAAAGATTCCCGATTTTGATGTTACAGGGATAGAGGTAGTAGATAAGTACACGATCAGGTTATCATTAACTGAGCCGAATGCCATTTTCCTGGTTAATCTTTCGATGCCAGGCTGTTTTATATATCCGCGGGAAGCAGAAGAGATGTACGGCCTTGACATGAGAATCAAGGCTGTAGGAACCGGTCCTTTTGAAATATCAAGTGTTGATGAAGACATTTCAATCATCCTCAGGAAAAATGAAAATTATCACGGGGTGGACGAATTCGGTAATTCGCTTCCATTTCTTGATGCAATAAGCATACAATTCATAAAAGACAAAAAAACCGAATTGTTTGAATTCCGAAAGGGAAATCTTGAGATGATTTACCGCCTGCCAACCGATTATATTATTGAAATACTGGAAGAAACCATCACTAACGAAAAGGGAGAGTATAAAAAATATGAACTGCAACGGGTTCCGGAAATGATGACTCAATTCCTGGTCTTTAATCTTCAGGATCCGGTATTCGGCAATATCAATGTTAGAAAAGCCTTCAATTACGCCATTGACAGGGAAAAAATCCTTGATTTCGTATTGAATGGAGAAGGTTATGCCCCGGGTAATCATGGCATTACTCCCCCGGTTTTTCAGGATTATGATATTAATGATATCAACGGTTACACACTGAATATTGATTCGGCAAGGTATTTTCTGGCACAGGCCGGTTATCCTGATGGTAATAATTTTCCGGAAGTTGAACTATTTTTAAATCCGGAGGGAGAAAGAAACACCAATGTAGCATTAGAAATACAAAAACAGCTAAAGGATTATTTAAATATCAATATCAAACTTACAATATTGCCCTTTGCCCAATTGATTGAAAAAAGCTATCAGGGCACCTTCCGGTTGATGAGAGCAGGTTGGGTTGCTGATTTCCCGAGTGCCGAGAATTTTCTGTGGTTATTTTATGGCGCAAATGTGCCAACAAAACCTTTGAATATTTCGTATCCTAATATTGCAAGATATAAAAACCCGAAGTTTGATGCTTTATACCAGGCGGCTTTAAATGCCAAATCAATTGAAGAAGCCAACAAACTTTTTAAAGAGGCAGAAAAGGTGCTGATAAAAGATGCGCCATTTATAATTTTATGGTATGACGAAGGATACAGGCTCATTAAATCATACATCCGTAATTTCCCGAATAATCCTATGCAATATCGTGATTTCAGTGAGGTCTATTTTTCCGTACCGAAAGAAATTAATTAAAAGATCGTTTGTGAACCGCAGGAATGAAGGTAAAGGGAATGGAAGATAATTCGATTGAAAAAAATATTAAGCACTACAAAAAAAAGTTTTACATCAACTTTTTTATCAGGGGAACGCTCATCGCTTTTTCACTCATCATCTCTGCTTTTCTTTTTTATAATTTTCTGGAATATTTTGCCAGGTTTAATGGTACGGTACGTCTTATTCTGCTAATTTCTTATATCGGTATTTTCTTATTTTTCTTTTCCCGTTGGATACTATTCCCTTTAGTGCGCATCTTTTTTGATTCTATGCAGATATCCAATGAGGAAGCCGCGAAACAAATCGGTCAGTTTTTCCCTGAAATAAGTGATAAATTATTAAACATCCTGCAACTTAAAAACCAGGCTGATACAAATAATCATTTGATTAAAGCAAGTATCGATCAGAAGTCAAATCAAATCAAACACATTCCTTTCAAAAAAGCCATTTCCTTCAAAGCCAATAAAAAATACCTGACCTTTCTTATTATTCCTTTCATTCTTGTGCTATTTGTTGGTCTGTCCTTTCCGACAATTATACTGGAAGGTACCACCAGGATCGTGAACTTTAAAAAGGAGTATAAACCGGTAGCACCATTTAATTTCATACTAAAAAATAAAGGTTTCCTGGCTTATAAAAATGAGGATTTTGATTTGCAGTTATCGGTAGTCGGTGATATGATCCCTGAAAATGTTTATTTAAACCTGGATGAAAGGCGGATTAAATTATATTCCCAGAACAAGACTGATTATACATATTCTATTAAAAAGCTTTCAAAAAACATGTCGTTTTATTTTGAGGCGGCTGGCTTTAACTCGGATAGTTACACGATTGAAGTTGTAAACCGTCCGAATATTAAAAATTTTAATGTTGAACTTACTTATCCCGGATATCTAAACCTGCCCCCGGAACGTTTCAGCAACATCGGCAATTTACAGATCCCGGAAGGGACCCGGGTTCAATGGCAGTACCAAACTGTTTTTACGGACAGCCTATGGGTTGAATTTTTGGGTAACGATGAGGTTTATTCACCGAAAAAGTCTGAAAATCAATTATTTACATTAAACAAGCAATGTAATGAATCTCAGGATTATGAGGTCTATCTTTCAAATAGCTATGCCAACAATAAGGACAGGATCGTTTATCATCTTGATATAATTCCGGACGAATACCCACAAATTTCAGTTAATCAGTTTACCGATACCGTTTTGTATGAATTTTTAATCCTGGGAGGAAATATAGCTGATGATTATGGATTCAGAGATTTGCGGTTATATTACAAAATATATGAAGGGCCTAAGAACCAGCAATTTAGAGATTATGAAAACATTGATCTGTCCATAGATATCAGTAAAAACTCTCAGGGTTTTTATTATCATTGGAACATTGACAGTCTCCAACTTAAGGATACGGATAACATTGAATATTATCTCGAAGTTCGTGATAACGATGGGATTAACGGAAGTAAATCCACACGAACAGGAATATATCATTTCAGCATTCCCAACAAGGATGAACTAATAAAAGATCTTAACAAATCATCACAAAATGCTGAAAATCAGGTAGATAAAAGTCTTAAAAAGGCTCAGGACCTCAATAAAAAAATCGAAGAGATTCAAAACCGGCTTAAAAATAAGCGTCAATTAAGCTGGCAGGAACAGAAGTTATTGGAAGACCTTATTAAAAAGAAGCAGGATCTGAACAATGATATTGAGCAGCTTCAGGAATTAAATAAAGCCAATAACCAAAAGCAGGAACGTTTTTCCGATATGGATGAAGAATTCAGGAAAAAGGTTGAACAGCTACAGGACCTCATGGAAGAATTACTTGATGAAGAAACGAAGAAATTATATGAGGAGCTCGCTAAATTACTGGAAGAGAATAAGGATTTGAATGCGATTAAAAAACTTCTGGAAAACCTGGATATGAACGAAAAAAATCTGGAGAGGGAACTGGAAAGAGCTCTTGAATTATTCAAGCGGCTAAAATATGAACAAAAACTCAACGAGATACTCGAAGAGGTAAAAGAAATGAAGGAGGAGCAGGAAGAATTAGTTGAAAAAACGGCAGATGATTCTAATTCACTTGATGAACTTCGTGAAGAACAGGAAGGGCTTAACCAGGATTTTGAAAATTTCAAAAAATCATTTGAGGAAATGCTTGATTTAAACCAGCAACTTGAATTTCCCAACCGGATTGAGAATACTCTTGAGGAGGAGAAAAACATAGAGAAACAACAACAAAAAGCCCTTGAGGATCTGGAGAAGAGTCAGCGAAACAAGGCCGGTGAATCCCAAAAAAATGCGGCTGAAAACATGCAGCAGTTATCGGAAAAGCTGGAGTCCATGAAAACCAGTGGCCAGATGATGCAAATGCAGGAAGACTTTAATGATCTCAGGCAGATCGTTGACAACCTTCTAACACTATCCTTCTCCCAGGAAGAAATCATGAATGGATTCAAGAGCATCAACCAAAGTGATCCCCGCTTCCTTGATTATTCAGAAAAACAACTTAAGCTGAAGGATGATGCACGGGTGATCGAAGATAGTCTGCTGGCGCTTTCAAAAAGAGTCGTAATGATCTCATCATTTATTACAAGAGAATTAAGCCAGATGAATAAATATATGGATGAAAGTATTGATGCCTTAAGAGAACGGAAGAAATCAGAGGCGGTAGGAAAACAGCAATTTTCTATGACATCCATTAATAACCTGGCACTTTTACTGGATGATGTACTGGGCATGATGCAACAACAATTGGCCAATATGATGGCCATTCCAAAACCAGGCGATCAGAATAATGGCAATCCACAACTTTCAGAGCTACAACAGCAGCTTAACGACCAGATTGGTAAATTGAAAAAAAGTGGGAAGACCGGAAAGGAATTATCCGAAGAGTTGGCAAAGCTTGCTGCCGAGCAGGAAAAGATCAGGCGACGGCTACAGGAGGAAGGAAAAAAGATGGATCAGATCAATGGAAAGGAAGGTTCATTAGGAGATATTGTTGATAAAATGGAAGAAACGGAAATTGATTTGGTAAACAAGAAACTGACGCAACAATTAATTCAAAGGCAGCAGGATATACTTACAAGGCTTCTGGAAGCGGAGGATGCCATGCGTGAGCAGGAACTTGATGAGGAAAGAGAGGCTAAAACAGCCGGGGAAATCACGCGTGAAATACCACCGGCTTTTGAAAAATATCTTAAGTCAAAAGAAAAAGAAATAGAATTATTGCGAACACTCCCTCCTAAATTAAATCCATACTATAAGCAGGAGGTTATGGAATATTTTAATAGATTAGAAACCACATTCAAATAACAAAAAAAATGAATTCAATTAAAATTCATTTTCCATCGCTTGACGAGAATATCAGAATTGTTGAAAGCTTCATCGATAATGCCAGGGAAAAGTTTCAATTGACAGATGATATTTATGGGAATATAATGGTTGCCGTTACTGAATCTGTCAACAATGCCATCAGACATGGCAACCAGCATGACAAAAAGAAAAATGTATATATATCCCTTTTTCTTAATGATAACCTGATCAAATTCATCATCAAGGATGAAGGAAGCGGATTTGATTTCCATAACCTTCCTGATCCTACAGCCCCTGAAAACATCGATAAACCCAGTGGAAGAGGAATTTTTCTCATGCGACATCTCTGTGATGAAGTACATTTCAGATCAAATGGAAATGAAGTTGAACTTTGTTTCTATATCAGCTGAATTTTATGTCGGGTATATTTTTTTTTTCCGAAAACATCAAATTTGAAATAAAAAATAAAAACACCATCCGTAATTGGATAAGAAAAGTGGTTCAAAAGGAAAGTAACAAAACAATCGATACGATAAACTTTGTTTTCTGCTCAGATAATTATCTCTACACAATCAATGAAAAATATTTAAATCACAAGACGCTTACCGATATAATTACTTTTGATCATAGCGAAAATAATAAAACTTTAGAATCAGATATTTTTATCAGCATTCCCCGAATAAAGGAAAACAGTCAGGTATTGGGTATTTCTTTTCTTGCCGAATTACACCGGGTAATGATCCATGGTATTCTGCATTTGCTGGGATATCAGGATCATACAGAAGATGAAAAAAAATTCATGCGTGAAAAAGAAAATGAGTGTTTAACTTTGCTTGAAATATAATGTTCCACGTGGAACAATTCAGTTAAACAATAACATAAGAAAAGAGGTGTTCCACGTGGAACACCGGGATGAGATTAGCCTATGTTTAAGGAATATGATGTTGTAGTGGTAGGAGCGGGCCATGCCGGATGTGAAGCGGCGGCGGTAGCAGCCAATATGGGTTCTCGTGTTCTATTGATCACCATGAACATGATGACAATCGCGCAAATGTCATGTAATCCCGCTATGGGGGGTGTGGCTAAAGGCCAGATCATTCGTGAAATCGATGCATTGGGAGGCTATTCGGGCATTATTTCGGATAAATCCATGATCCAGTTTAGGATGCTTAACAAATCGAAAGGGCCGGCAATGTGGAGTCCGAGATCCCAGAATGACCGTTTTCGCTTCTCGGAAGAATGGAGACTTCAATTGGAAAAAATTGAAAATTTGGACTTTTGGCAAGAAATGGTTACCGGCATTCTGGTAAGCCATGGCAAAGTTACGGGAGTAAAAACGGGGTTGGGGCTTGAAATTAAGGCGAAATCGGTAATACTTACGAATGGAACATTTCTGAACGGCATCATCCATATTGGTGAAAAGCAATTTGGGGGGGGGAGAACCGGCGAAAAAGCAGCCCGGGGCTTAACGGAAGACCTTGTTAAACTGGGATTTGAATCAGGTCGGATGAAAACCGGCACTCCGCCGCGTTTAGATGGCAGGAGTATTGATTACTCCAAAATAGAAGAACAGAAAGGTGATGAGAAACCTGGAAAATTTTCATTTACCAATACACCTCCGCTTACCCATCAGAAAAGCTGTTATATTACGTATACCAATCCTGTGGTCCATGAGATGCTTCAGACTGGATTTGAACGATCTCCCATGTTCGCCGGAAGAATTCAGGGCGTAGGACCAAGGTATTGCCCATCAATAGAAGATAAGATCAACCGTTTCGCTGAAAGAGACCGGCATCAGCTATTTGTTGAACCGGAAGGATGGAATACGGTCGAAGTATATATCAACGGATTTTCAACTTCTCTCCCGGAAGATGTTCAATACCAAGCACTGAAAAGGATCCCGGGTTTTGAAAATATTAGAATGTTCCGCCCCGGTTATGCTATTGAATATGATTATTTTCCGCCAACACAATTAACATTAACGCTCGAAACAAAACTGATTAAGAATCTGTTTTTCGCCGGCCAGATCAACGGTACAACTGGTTATGAAGAAGCAGCCTGCCAGGGATTGATGGCAGGGATAAACGCCCATAACAATATCCATGACCAGGAATCATTTATCTTAAAAAGATCCGAAGCATATATTGGTGTACTCATAGATGATCTGATCAATAAAGGAACGGAAGAACCCTACCGGATGTTTACCTCCCGGGCAGAATATCGGATACTCCTTCGACAGGATAATGCCGATATTAGATTATCGGAAAAAGCATACCATTTAGGTATTCTCACTGAAGAACGAATGAACAAAGTATCGGATAAAATAGGTCAGGTCAAACGAATTATAAAGGAACTTCATAAAATTAAGATCAATCCTGAAAATTTTAAATTATTATCAACAAAGGTTGGTACAGCTGAAATTAATGAAAAAACCCCGGTGTATAAATTATTAAAAAGACCGGAAGTTAATATTTATAATCTTTCGGAAACAGATAAGCACCTGAAGTCATTAACTTCACAATTTGATAATGAAATAATTGAACAATCAGAAATCCAAATAAAATACGAAACGTATATTGATAAGGAAAGAAAGCTTGCTGAAAAAATGGAAAATCTGGATGATCATAGAATACCAGATACATTTGATTATAACCGGCTTTCATCTCTTTCAGCAGAAGGAAAGGAAAAACTGAAAAAAATAAAGCCCGCTACCTTAGGCCAGGCCTCGAGAATCAGCGGAGTTTCTATTTCAGATGTCTCAATTTTAATGGTTTACCTGGGCAAATAATGTATATAAAAATTGAGTCTTGTCCGGTATGTAAAAACCGGGATATAAAGAATCTGATGATCTGTAAAGATCATCTTAATTCAGGAGAAAGCTTTGCTATTAATGAATGTAGCAACTGCACCGTTCAATTTACAAACCCCAGACCCGAAGATGAAAAATTATATAAATATTATCAGTCAGATAATTATATATCCCATGCAAATAAAGGAACCAATCTCGTCAATAAAATATATAAGTTAGTCCGTAATTATACGCTCCGAAAAAAACTTGATATTATCAATTCTCTATCAAAATCTGACTATATCCTGGATATAGGCTGTGGAACGGGTGAATTCCTGGATTTATGCCAGGATAATAAATGGAAAATAGCAGGGGTGGAACCCAATAAGGATGCCAGAGCAAAAGCAGAAAAACTAACTAATAAAACAATATTTGAAGATTTGTTCTCCTGCAATGAAAAATCAGCCTTTAAAATAATTACCCTCTGGCATGTATTAGAACATCTCCCCGATCTTGATAAAGTGCTCTCTCATCTTAAAACGCTTCTCCATAAAAAAGGAAAAATAGTTATTGCAGTACCGAATAATAAATCATACGATGCAATAAAATATAAAGAGCATTGGGCAGCTTATGATGTACCCCGACATTTATACCATTTTAATCAAAAAAGTATTGGCTTTCTGGCTAAAAAACATCAATTGAAAATAAAAAAGATGTTGCCAATGAAGCTCGATGCTTTCTATGTTAGCCTCTTAAGTGAAAAATATAAAAATAATTCTTCTAATTACATTAAATCTTTTTTAACTGGCTTAAAATCAAATAGTTATGCGAAAAGAAATAATAATAACTATTCAAGCCTTATCTTTATTCTTAAGAAATGAGATCTTTTTTTGTATTCCTCTCTGTTCTTATTGCAATCTTTTACTTTTTATCAAATTGCGCGAATATAAAGCCACCTACAGGCGGACCGGTTGATACGATACCCCCGGTTTTGATTAAATCCATTCCTGCCAATAAAAGTCTTAATTATAAAGGATCCAGCGTTAAATTAGAATATGATGAATATTTAAAAATTGACAATATCAACAAGCAATTAATCATTACACCCATTATTGATCAGGAATACGAAACCAGTATAAAAAAATTCACCGTCGAATTAGTTTTTCCGGAACCTTTTAAAGACAGCACTACCTATACTTTCAATTTTCAAAATGCCATACAGGATATCACTGAAGGTAACATATCGGAAGATAACGTTATTGCCTTCAGCACCGGAAATTATATTGATTCGATCTATATTAATGGTAAGATTACCAACCTGTTTACCAATAAACCGGTTGAAGGATATACTGTTTGCCTTTACAGGTCATTGGATACACTGGACATATTTAACAGTAAACCAATGTATCTTACCCGCACTGATGAAGAAGGAAAATATCTGATTGAAAATATTAAAAATGGAAAGTATACAATATATGCCTATAATGATATCAATTCCAACCTGATTTGTGATATACCAAAAGAGACTTTCGGATTTCTTCCTGATACCCTTGACCTGAATTCAAATATTGATTCCTTGTTTATGAATGTTTTTTATGTTGATATGCGTCCGCTTGAAATACAACGCAGCGGACCTTCCGGTCAATATTTTGAGATAAAAATGAACAAGAACATTATTGAATATGATGTTTCACCAATCGATTCAACGGTTACTCTGTTCCATAATTTCGGTGAAGATCAAAAAACCATCCGTTTTTACAATACTTTTCAGAACATTGATAGTGTTGAGTTTTATTTTTCAGCATTGGATAGTATTGATCAGGAAACGGTAGATACGTTGTTCCTGAAATTCACTGAATCAAAAAGGAAACCACTCGATTTTAATTATATATTCACGCCGGAGAATAATGCTAAAATAACTGATCATTTTAAAGGAAGTTTTGAGTTCAATAAACCTATTCTTCGAATAAATAAAGACAGTCTTTTCTTTAAATACGATAGTGTAACCTATGAGTACGTCCCCGATGATTCGCTATTTACTTTCAATAAGAGAAAAGACAAACTTTCATTTTCCCTAAATTTATCCTATTCTGATTACCTTGAAAAATTAAGTAAACGGGATACGGTTATAAAAGATCCTAAAGAAAGTCCGGGTTTTCCGGGAAAAGGAACAGGTAAAGGCCAATCATCTAAATTAACTTTTCATATTGGAACAGCAAGTATTATATCCGTTGAAAAAGATACGATAAATCCTAGAAAATTTACGTACAGTATGTTACAGGAAGAGGAATACGGAATTTTAAAAGGAAATATTATATCATATGATTCGTCATATACTGTTCAATTATTGAACAACAGTAATCTTAATATAATACATGAAATAAACAGATTTGGCTCCTTATATTCAAATGAAGAATATACGTTTAACAATATCAAGCCGGGAGAATATATGATCCGGGTTATTATTGATAATAATTATAATGGTAAATGGGACCCCGGTAATATATTTAAAAAAACAGCACCAGAAAAAATATACTTCTTTCCTGAAATACTTTCCATTAGAGCAAACTGGGAATTAACCGATATAAACCTGGAGTTTTAGTGTTGATAACTTTGGGATAATATTGGTATAATTCAAACATAATATAGGGATATTAAAAAGTTGGGACCAATGGATGTACGGTATGTGGATAAAGTTTATTATTCAATCATTTTATACATTGTTTGTGAACATTAAAAAAATAAAATAGTTATCCACAAAAAGCATTATGATAAGATAAGATATTTTAAGTTATTGAATTTCAATAATTTATAGGTGTATAAAATGTTAATAACTTCAAGTAAGTTGGTAAATTATAAACATTTTAAAATAACAAGTAAAAGATTAATACGTTTTCCACATATCCACATGCTAATAATAGATAATAATTAATATTAAAAAGAAATATATAATATATTACTATGTTGAAAACCCGGTTTCCCATTAAAACATTCTACTTTTTCATTTTATTCAATATTCTTTCAGCAGGTGATACATTCTCTCAGAATGTCAGCGAAGTAAATATTGCCAATGAATATTATGTGATGGGTGAAATTGAAAAAGCGAAAGAGATCTATCAGAAATTATCAAAAAACAACAAAAATATTCCTTTGATTCACCAAAATTATTTTGAGATACTGCTCAGCACCAACGATTATAAAACAGCCGAAAAATATATAATCCAGGTTATGAAGGATAATCCTGGTAATATTTATTATTCAATTGATAAAGGGTTGATTTACGGCAGGCAGGGATTAATGAATGAGGAAGAGAAATATTACGAAGAATTGATAAAAGAATTGATAAATGATGAACGAAAATTACGATCTGCTGCTCAATATTTCATAAGGAATCAAAAACTTGAATACGCCATTAAAATATATTTGTCGGGCAGGGAGGCTAAAAAGGATCCATATGCTTACGCTGTTGAGTTGGCAACGGTTTACCGGCTGCTCAATGAAAAAGATAAAATGGTCAGGGAATATATAAAGTTTGTAAATAGAAGTCCCAACAATCTGCCTTATGTTAAAAATGTTCTCCAGAATTTTCTAACCGAAAAGGAAGACCTTGTTAGTTTTGAAAATTTATTATATGAACTAATACAGAAAGATCCTGACAATGAAATTTATTCGGAATTGATTATATGGACGAACATACAGCAACGTAATTTTTATAACGCATTCATTCAGGCCAGAGCGTTTGATTTAAAAACCGGAAATGACGGCAATAAAATAATGGAAGTGGGTTTGATAGCGCTCGAAAATAAAGATTATGAATCAGCTCTGGAGATGTTTGATCATTTAACGCGTAATTATAAACATGCTTATATATACCCAATTGCCAAACGCTATAAAATAAAATCCCGGGAGGAATTGGTAAAAAATACTTATCCGGTTGATCTGAATGAGATACGTATTCTGGCGAATGATTATACTAATCTTGTAAGAGAGTTGGGAATTAATTCAAGAACCGCGGAAGCGCTTCTGAGCAAAGCAAGATTACACGCTTTTTATTTAAATGAAATTGATTCTTCCATTCAGATATTGAATACAATTATTAACATACCCAGGGTATCTCCTGAGCTTCAGGCCCGGTGTAAACTTGATCTGGGCGATATTTATCTGCTTTCCGGCGAACCCTGGGAATCGGCTTTATTGTATGCCCAGGTTGAGAAGTCACAAAAGGAATCTCCAATAGGTTATGAGGCTAAGTTAAGAAGCGCGAAATTATCCTATTATAAAGGGGATTTTTCACTTGCCGAGGATCATCTTGATGTATTGAAGCAGGCAACAACCCGGGAAATATCTAATGATGCCATACAACTAAGTTTGCTTATAAAAGATAATACGGGTTTGGATACCTCGGATTTTCTCATGAGAAAATATGCCCATATCGATCTGTTATTGTTTCAGAATAAAAAGGATGAAGCGCTCGACTCTTTAAATTATATGTTAGAGCATTATGCAGGATCACCCCTTACCGATGAAATCCTTTGGCTTCAATCCAGAATATATATGGAAATGGGCGATTTTTTAAAGGCAATCGATCTTCTTGAGATCGTTCTGAAGGACTATTCGGATGATATATATGGAGACGATGCTTTCTTCAGAATTGCTGAAATTTATGATTATCACCTGAAGGATATTGAAAGAGCAAAAGAATTATACCAGGAATTTCTTAAAAAATATCCTGGTAGTGTGTACGCTGCCGAAGCAAGGAAACGATTTAGAAAATTAAGAGGCGATTATATCAACTGAGTTCCCTGTCTCTGGATAGAAATGCCGTTTAAACGAGAAAACGGAAATTTTTTGAATTAGCAGGTAATAATATCAGATACTTATGACTATTCGAAGCTGTATCTAACCCCCTTTAATTTTTCAGGTCAATTTGGATTTTATTCATACTATAAATGAAAATCGGGAGGTATTGTATTTATTTTTATAAATCATGCAATGAATTGATAAATCTTAAAGTATTGTATATCAGACATTAAAGTAAGATACTTTAATTATTTATTTAGAAATGAATCGTAAAAATTTGTTATAAAGTAACTTATAAAAAATATAAAATTTTAAAGAAAATTATCCTTGGAAAATGTAAATAGCCCAATTATCTTTAGCTGCAACGGTGTATTTCTTAAAGGGTTTATCAGTAATTAAAGGAAAGAAACAAAACCAGGTCACGTGTATAATTAAATTTATTAAGTTATTATGTTAGAACAGAAGCAATCAGGATCTACCGGGAAGACAAAAGACACGGAAGTAAAAACAGCCGCAAGTAAGGAAAAAAAGATAAATGTTAAATCACCTAAGGAAGTGGTTAAGCGGGATGGAAGGAAGGTTCCTTTTGATTTGAGCCGCATAGAGAATGCTATTTCAAGGTGTTTTAAATCTATGGATCGTCCGGATCAAAAATCGGAAAAACAGGCGAAGGATCTTACTGACCAGGTAATGAATATCGTT
>CAZYDB010000001.1:0-62597 GCA_964645995.1 uncultured Roseivirgaceae bacterium | reverse complement strand
TAGAGTAGTGGTCTCCAAAACCATTGGCTGGGAGTTCGAGTCTCTCCACCCGTGCTTAGAATAGTGGAAAATGAAGAAAGTTAAACAATATTTGATCGAGTCGTACGAGGAATTAAGATATAAGGTTTTCTGGCCTAAATACAGTGATTTGCAGAGTAGTTCAATTCTCGTGCTGGTGGCTTCCCTGATATTTGCCATGGTTATTGGATTAATCGATCTGGCGTTTGATCAGGTATTGACTTGGTATTATAGCGCATTTTAGAAAAATTAAAGGATACTCCGGATGGGTGAGCATAATTGGTACGTTCTAAGGGTGATAAGTGGGCAGGAAAAAAAGATCAAAACTTACCTTGAGAATGAAATAGCAAGGAATAAGTTGGAGGAATACATCCCCCAGGTGCTGATCCCATCTGAGAAGGTTTATGAAATGAGGAATGGAAAAAAGCGAGTGAGGGAAAGGAATTTTTTCCCTGGTTACGTGCTGATTTCCGCTGACCTGTCTCATGGCGAAGCGTATCATGTGGTAAAAAGTGTTCCCGGGGTGATTGGTTTTCTTGGTGCTGATAATGGCAGCGGAATGGCAAAGACACCGGTGCCCTTAAGACAATCCGAGATCAACAGAATCCTCGGAAAAGTTGATGAGATAGATACCATGGAGGAGAAACTGGATAAGCCTTTTATTGTAGGCGAAACCGTTAAAGTGATGGATGGCCCTTTCAGTGGTTTTACAGGTACTGTTGAAGAAGTTTTTGAAGAAAGAAAAAAGTTAAATGTAATGGTGAAGATATTCGGCAGGAATACACCTGTTGAGTTGAATTACATGCAAGTAGAAAAACAAGATTAGCAAAATGGCTAAAGAGATAAGCGGATATTTGAAAATGCAGATCAGGGGTGGACAGGCAAATCCATCTCCTCCGGTCGGGCCTGCTCTGGGTAGTAAGGGCCTTAACATTATGGAGTTTTGCAAACAATTTAATGCCAGGACACAGGATCGGATGGGACAATTACTCCCTGTTCTGATTACAATCTACTCTGATAAATCTTTTGACTTTGTAGTTAAAACGCCACCGGCTGCCGTATTGTTGATGGAAGCCTCCAAGTTGAAAAAAGGTTCCCCGGAACCTAACAGGGTTAAGGTAGGAACAGTTTCATGGGATCAGGTTAAAAAGATCGCGGAGACCAAAATGCCTGACCTGAACGCGATGAAGGTTGAATCAGCAATGAAAATGGTTGCGGGTACCGCCCGAAGTATGGGTCTCAGGGTTACAGGAAAAGCCCCATGGGATAATTAATTAAAATAGAAATGGCTAAATTATCTAAGAAAAGAAAACAGGCGAAAGAAAAGATCGAAGTAGGGAAAGAGTATTCTCTTCAGGATGCCTCTTCCTTGCTTAAAGAGGTTACCTTTTCCGGCTTTGATGCTTCTGTTGATATAGATGTACGGTTGGGAGTAGATCCCCGTAAAGCAGACCAGATGGTAAGAGGCGTAGTGTCGCTACCCCATGGCGTTGGGAAAGAAGTATCGGTTTGCGTGTTGTGTACACCTGATAAAGAACAGGAGGCAAAAGACGCTGGAGCGGACTTTGTTGGACTTGACGATCTTATTAAAAAAATTGAAGATGGCTGGCTCGATATGGATGTTATTATTACCATGCCAGCCGTAATGGCCAAAATCGGAAAATTGGGAAGGGTGCTGGGCCCAAGAGGATTGATGCCCAACCCTAAATCAGGTACGGTTACTCAGGATATTGGAAAAACCGTTATGGAAGTGAAGCAAGGTAAAATTGATTTCAAAGTTGATAAATTCGGAATCATTCATGCCAGTATAGGAAAAATTTCTTTCGACGCAACCAAGATCAAGGAAAACGCTGAAGAGATATTGACAACGATACTTAAACTGAAGCCTTCTTCCGCCAAAGGGGCTTATTTCCACAGTATCCATATATCCAGTACCATGAGTCCGAGTATTCCAATTGATAAAAAAAGCATTCCAGGAATATAATAGTTATGAATCGAGAAGAAAAAGCTCACGTAATAGAGGAACTGGTAGAAAAATTCAGTACTAATAATTATTTCTACATCACCGATGCTTCAGGATTATCTGTCGCTGAAGTGAATGAGTTCCGGAAAATGTGCTTTGCAAAAGGCATTGAATATAAGGTATTTAAAAATACAATGATCAAAAAAGCACTGGACCAGGTAGATGGCGATTTTCAGGCTTTTGAGGATGGAGGCGTATTTAAAGGTTTCTCCGGTATACTATTTATCGATGAAAATGGCAACTCTCCGGCAAAAGTTATAAAGGAGTTCAGAAAGAAAAAGAAAGGTGAACGGCCAGTACTCAAAGGTGCCTATATCGATAGCGATCTTTTCGTTGGGAACGATAAGCTGGACGCCCTAAGCAGCCTAAAATCAAAAGAAGAATTGATTGGCGATATCATAGCCTTACTCCAATCACCAGCCAAAAATGTGATATCTGCTCTTCAGGGAAGCAGCACTCATAAAGTGGCAGGCATAGTTAAGACATTATCAGAAAGAGAAGAATAATTATAACATAAAATTAATTTAGGTAAAATGGCAGATTTAAAAGCATTCGCTGAGCAGTTAGTTAACCTTACGGTAAAAGAAGTTAATGAACTGGCTACTATTTTAAAGGATGAATATGGTATTGAACCCGCAGCCGCTGCTGCACCTGTTGCTGTTGCTGCAGCCGGAGGTGATGCCGCAGGTGATGCCGGTGAGGAAAAAACCGAATTTGATGTCATCCTCAAAGCAGCCGGTGCTCAAAAACTTAAGGTTGTGAAAACCGTTAAAGAATTGACCGGATTAGGTCTAAAAGAAGCAAAAGATTTAGTTGATGGCGCTCCAAATCCAGTAAAAGAAGGTATTGCTAAAGACGAAGCAGAAGGTATTAAGAAGTCTTTAGAAGAAGCCGGAGCAGAAGTAGAGTTAAAATAATTGAATTGACCATTTATCATATAGTAAATGGTGAATTTGATTTCAGGCCTGGCTTTTCCAGTCAGGTCTTTTCCTGTTTATGCTTATCAAAGCATTGACCATATTTATTCAGATATAATCTACAATAAGCGATTGTAGTTTTGTTTGTTTGTTGACATCTTAAAACAAATTTTAACCTTGGCTATAGTTAATCAAACCGAAAGGAAAAATTTCTCTCAGATTAAAACGGTAATTGATTACCCGGATTTTCTCGATGTGCAATTACAATCCTTTAAAGATTTTTTTCAGCTGGACACACCGCCTGAGAAAAGAACCCAGGAAGGGTTATTTAAGGTATTTTCCGAGAATTTCCCCATTACCGACTCAAGGGAAAATTATGTATTGGAATTTGTGGATTACATGGTTGATCCACCGAAATACACTGTCGAGGAATGCGTTGATCGCGGATTGACCTATTCTGTTCCCCTTAAAGCTAAACTCAGGCTTTCCTGTAACGATGAGGATAACGAAGATTTTGAAACTATCGAACAGGAAGTGTTCCTGGGCAATATCCCATATATGACGGACAACGGATCGTTTGTGATCAATGGGGCCGAAAGGGTGATCGTTTCACAATTACACCGGTCACCTGGTGTTTTCTTTGCCCAGAGTATGCATACGAATGGAACAAAACTCTATTCGGCCAGGATCATTCCCTTCAAGGGCTCATGGATTGAGTTTGCGACAGATGTGAATTCTGTGATGTATGCGTATATCGACCGGAAAAAGAAATTTCCTGTGACTACCTTGTTGCGGGCGATAGGATATGGATCTGATAAGGATATCCTGGACCTGTTTGGGCTTTCTGAAGAAGTTCCGGCTGAAAAAGCAGTTCTGAAGAAATGTGTGGGTCGTAAACTGGCTGCCAGGGTTCTCAAAACCTGGATTGAGGATTTTGTGGATGAAGATACCGGGGAGGTTGTTTCGATCGACAGGAATGAAGTATTGTTGGAACGGGACTCCGTTTTGACTGAAGAAGATATTAATACCATTATTGATTCGTCTGCTAAATCAGTTATCCTTCATAGAGAAGAAGTTAATATAACCGACTATTCCATAATATATAATACACTTCAGAAGGACAATTCGAACTCAGAAAAAGAAGCGGTAGAACAGATCTATCGTCAGTTGAGAAATACCGAAGCCCCTGATGAACAGACCGCTCGTGATATCATCCAAAGTCTCTTTTTCAGTGATAAAAGATATGACCTTGGTGAAGTAGGACGGTACCGGATCAATAAAAAACTGAGCGTCGATATTGATTTTGATAAGCGTGTCCTTACCACCGAAGATATTGTACTTATCGTTAAATACCTGATTGGCTTAGTCAACTCCAAAGCCGTGGTCGACGATATTGATCACCTGAGCAACAGAAGGGTAAGGACCGTAGGCGAACAGCTTTATCAACAATTTGGTGTTGGTCTTGCCAGAATGGCACGAACTATAAAAGAAAGGATGAACGTCCGGGATAATGAAGATTTCAAACCGGTCGACCTGATCAATGCAAGAACATTGTCGTCAGTGATCAATTCCTTTTTTGGAACGAATCAGCTCTCTCAGTTTATGGATCAGACTAACCCCCTGGCCGAAATAACACATAAACGGCGGATGTCCGCACTCGGGCCCGGCGGCCTCTCAAGAGAAAGGGCGGGGTTTGAGGTCAGGGACGTCCACTATACGCATTATGGGCGATTGTGTACGATCGAGACACCGGAAGGACCTAATATAGGACTGATCTCTTCACTTTGTGTACATGCCAAAGTCAATAAAATGGGATTCATTGAAACGCCCTACCGTGAAGCAGAGAATGGATTGGTCTCAATGAGTGAGGATGTCAAATACCTTACGGCGGAGGAAGAAGATACGTATTACATCGCCCAGGCAAATGCTCCTCTGGACAACAAAGGCAATTTTGTTAATGATAAAGTTAAGGCAAGGTTTGAGGGGGATTATCCCCTGGTCGACCGCGATCAGGTGACCTTCATGGATATTGCTCCTAATCAGATCGTGTCTGTTGCCGCTTCCCTGATCCCGTTCCTTGAGCATGATGATGCCAACAGGGCGTTGATGGGATCCAATATGCAGCGGCAGGCTGTACCCCTGATGAAGCCCGAAGCACCCATCGTGGGAACCGGTCTTGAAGGCAGGGTGGCAAGGGATTCAAGAGCTTTGTTTACGGCAGAGGCAGATGGTGTAGTCGACTTCGTAGATGCTACCAAAATAGTCATCCGTTACGACCTTACCAAGGATGAATCGATCATTACCTTTGATGATGAGGTTAAGACCTATCATCTCACGAAATTCAGACGTACCAACCAGGATACCTGTATAAACCTTAATCCGATCGTCTTTAAAGGACAGAAAATTAAGAAAGGGCAGATCCTCTGTGAGGGCTATGCTACTCAGGGAGGTGAACTGGCCCTTGGCAGGAACCTGATGGTGGCTTTCATGCCCTGGCAGGGTTACAATTTCGAGGATGCTATCGTCATTTCTGAAAGGATTGTAAGGAATGATATCTTTACTTCTATTCACATCGAAGAATTTGAGCTGGAGGTGAGGGATACCAAACGGGGGGAAGAAGAACTTACTTCGGAGATCCCCAATGTTAGCGAAGAGGCTGTGAAGAACCTCGATGAAAACGGGATCGTCAGAATAGGAGCCGAAGTGAATGAGGGTGATATACTTGTTGGCAAGATCACACCTAAGGGTGAGACCGATCCGACACCGGAAGAAAAACTTCTGAGAGCAATTTTCGGTGATAAGGCGGGTGATGTCAAAGATGCTTCAATGCGGGCCTCGCCATCACTTGAAGGTGTTGTGATTGAGACAAAGTTGTTTGCGCGACCTAAAAAAGACAAGGAACTCAGGGCCAAATCCAAAAAAGATGTTGACGCTCTGAAAAACAATTACAGCAAGGAAATGCTTGTCTTACGTGATCAGGTGATTGGAAAACTATCACTCCTGCTTGATGGAAAAACATCAAAAGGTGTGAAGCATAAATTTGGCGATGAAGTTTTTCCCGGCGGTGTAAAATTCAACCGCAAAAATATTGAAGCCAATTTATTCCCGGAGAAGAACATCTACCGTGATGAAAGCACTTATAATGTTCCGGAAGAAGTTAATCTTATTTCGGATCTGCTGCTTGATAACTGGACTGATGATGAACGGGTGAATCAATTGATTGAAATCCTTGTCAAGAATTATAATAAACGAAGAAATGAGATCGCAGGCAAATTCAAACGCGAAAGATTTACCCTGGAAGTAGGGGACGAACTTCCCGCAGGGATCGTTCAGTTAGCCAAGGTTTATGTGGCTAAAAAACGAAAACTGAAAGTTGGAGATAAAATGGCCGGGCGTCATGGAAATAAAGGTGTTGTTGCCAAGATCGTCAGGGAAGAAGATATGCCTTTCCTTGAGGATGGAACACCCGTGGATTTGGTCCTTAACCCATTAGGTGTGCCTTCCAGGATGAACCTGGGGCAGATCTATGAAACCGTTTTGGGTTGGGCGGGCCATAAATTAGGTAAAAAGTACAGTACGCCGATCTTTGATGGGGCAAAAATCGAAGACGTAATGAAGGAGCTTAAGGATGCCAAACTCCCTGAAGTTGGCAGAACGTATCTCTTTGATGGATTGACTGGCGACCGGTTTGATCAACCCGTTACCGTTGGAATGATCTATATCCTGAAACTGGGCCATCTTGTTGATGATAAGATGCATGCCCGGTCAATTGGTCCTTATTCTCTGATCACACAACAGCCCCTTGGTGGTAAAGCTCAGTTTGGCGGACAACGTTTTGGAGAAATGGAAGTATGGGCGCTGGAGGCCTTTGGCGCTGCTAATGTGCTTCAGGAAATGCTGACTGTCAAGTCGGATGATGTTGTTGGGAGAGCCAAGATCTATGAATCAATTGTGAAAGGGGAAAATATGCATAAACCCAATGTTCCCGAATCTTTCAATGTGCTGGTTCATGAATTGAGAGGCCTTGCGCTTGAAATTACTACGGAATAACGTAAAAACTTTGTTTTGAAAATTCATTTTATCCAATATGGCTTTTAGAAAAAATAAAAAAATCACAAGTGACTTTACGAAAGTAACCATAAGCCTTGCTTCCCCGGAATCAATCCTGGAGAGCTCTCATGGTGAGGTTACTCAGCCCGAAACTATTAATTACAGGACCTATAAGCCCGAAATGGGAGGCCTATTCTGCGAAAGAATTTTTGGCCCTGTAAAGGATTGGGAATGCCATTGTGGAAAATATAAACGGATCAGGTATAAAGGGATTATATGTGATCGATGTGGCGTGGAAGTAACGGAAAAGAAGGTACGTCGGGAGCGAATGGGACATATAGAACTGGTTGTGCCTGTTGCCCATATCTGGTATTTCAGATCATTGCCAAATAAGATCGGATATCTGCTGGGACTGCCGACCAAGAAACTGGATCAGATCATTTATTACGAAAGATATGTGGTGGTGCAGCCCGGTATCAAGGAAGAAGATGGATTGAATACCATGGATTTCCTTACTGAAGACGAATATCTTGATATAATGGATAAATTGCCTCGTGAAAACCAGGTACTGGACGATGACGACCCTAATAAGTTCATCGCCAGAATGGGTGCCGAGGCACTTGAAATGCTGCTGAAAAGGATCGACCTTGACGATCAGTCATATAGTCTTCGCCACCAGGCAGCAACGGATACTTCCCAACAGAGAAAAGCGGAAGCTTTAAAACGTCTTAAGGTTGTAGAGGCCTTCAGGGAAGCCCGTACACGCATTGAGAACCGGCCCGAATGGATGATCATCCGGATGGTGCCTGTCATCCCGCCTGAATTGAGGCCCCTCGTTCCGCTTGATGGCGGAAGGTTCGCTACCTCAGACCTGAATGACCTGTACCGCAGAGTGATAATCAGGAATAACCGATTGAAAAGACTGATTGATATCAAAGCCCCTGAAGTGATCCTCAGAAATGAGAAAAGAATGCTCCAGGAAGCAGTAGATTCACTTTTTGATAACTCAAGAAAAGTAAATGCCGTACGTTCCGATGGTAACCGGGCCCTGAAATCCTTAAGTGATATGCTGAAAGGGAAGCAGGGACGTTTTCGACAGAATTTGCTGGGCAAGCGGGTTGACTATTCCGGCCGCTCCGTGATTGTTGTTGGACCTGAGCTGAAAATGCATGAATGCGGATTGCCAAAACATATGGCTGCCGAGTTATTTAAACCTTTTGTTATAAGGAAACTGATTGAGCGGGGAATTGTTAAAACGGTTAAATCAGCTAAAAAGATAGTAGATCGCAAAGATCCTGTTATCTGGGATATTCTTGAAAATGTCCTCAAAGGGCATCCGGTAATGCTGAACCGGGCTCCTACGCTTCACCGGTTGGGTATTCAGGCTTTTCAGCCTAAATTAATAGAAGGAAAGGCGATTCAGCTTCATCCCCTGTCCTGTACGGCATTTAATGCCGACTTTGACGGCGACCAGATGGCTGTTCATGTACCCCTTGGGCCTGAGGCTATCCTGGAGGCATCCTTATTGATGCTTTCATCCCATAATATACTCAACCCAGCCAACGGTGCGCCTATTGCTGTACCGTCACAGGATATGGTACTCGGTCTTTATTACGTGACCAAAGGAAGAAAGGGTATTGAGAAGAAGCCGGAGCTCGGGGAAGGGATGACTTTCTATAGTAATGTAGAAGTGATAATGGCCATTAACGAAGGCCGCCTATCAAAACACGCTCACATTAAGATGAGAGCAAAAGTTCGGCAGGAAAACGGCGAACTGGAATGTAAAATGATCGATACGGTCGCCGGAAGGGTGATCTTTAATCAATATGTTCCGGAAGAAGCCGGGTTTGTTAATGAACTCTTAACAAAGAAAAAACTTCAGAAGATCATTTCCGATGTGTATAAGATTTGTGGTGTGGCCAAAACCGCACAATTCCTCGATGACATTAAGGAACTTGGATTCCAGATGGCTTATAAAGGCGGACTTTCAATTGGATTAGATGATATTAAAATACCCTCTACCAAAAACAGTCTGATTGTTGAGGCGAAAGAAGAAGTGGAGGGGGTCTGGAATAATTACCTGATGGGACTGATCACCGATAATGAGCGTTATAACCAAGTGATTGATATCTGGACCCGGATCAACTCGCAGCTTACCAATACGCTGATGCGGGAACTCGAAGAAGATCAGGGCGGTTTTAACAGCATATATATGATGATGCACTCAGGAGCGCGGGGATCAAGGGAACAGATCCGTCAGCTTGGAGGTATGAGGGGGCTTATGGCAAAACCTCAGAAGAATGTGCTGGGTTCCGTTGGCGCTATCATTGAAAACCCGATCCTTTCTAATTTCAAGGAAGGTCTTGATGTTATTGAATATTTTATATCAACACACGGAGCCCGAAAAGGACTGGCCGACACTGCTTTGAAAACAGCCGATGCAGGGTACTTAACCCGCCGTCTGGTTGATGTCGCACAGGATGTGGTTGTTAATGAAGAAGATTGTGGAACGTTGAGAGGACTTGCCGTTACAGCCCTCAAAGATAATGAAGATATTGTTGAACCCTTGTCTGAAAGGATCCTTGGCCGGGTATCGGTACATGATATCTATCATCCGGTAACCGAGGAACTCATTGTCAGGACGGGTGAGGAAATAACCGAAGAGATCGCTTATAAAATTGAAGATGCCGGTATCGAAGAGGTTGAGATCCGCTCTGTATTGACCTGTGAAACAAGACAGGGGATCTGTGGCAAATGTTATGGGCGTAACCTGTCAACAGGCTATATGGTTCAGCGTGGAGAGGCTGTGGGGGTAATCGCCGCCCAGTCAATTGGCGAACCTGGTACTCAGCTAACATTGAGAACCTTTCATGTGGGGGGTACGGCAGCCAATATCGCCGTTGAAGCAAGGATAAATGCCAAATTTGACGGTATCGTTGAGTTTGAAGAGGTACGTCATAAAACCACTCAGAATACTGATGGCGAAAAAGTTGATGTGGTAATGGGCCGTACCGGTGAGATCAGGATCATCGAAGAAAAATCAGGGAAGCAGCTTATCAGTAACCATGTGCCATACGGGGCATTCCTTAACGTGAAAAATGGCGATAAGGTGAGCAAGGGTGATCAACTATGTTTCTGGGATCCCTATAATGCGGTTATACTCTCTGAAATTGATGGTAAAGTGAGTTATGAATTCATTGAAGAAGGCATAACCTATAAGGATGAATCGGACGAACAGACAGGACATAAGGAAAAAGTTATTGTCGATAGCCGGGATAAGACGAAAAACCCGGCAATTAATGTTAAATCTTCCAAAGAAGAAAAATCCTATAATATTCCTGTTGGTGCTCACCTCGCCGTTGATGAAGGCGAATCGATCAAGGCCGGACAGATCCTTTGTAAGATACCACGTCAGATAGGTAAAACGAGGGATATCACAGGAGGTCTGCCAAGAGTGACCGAGCTTTTTGAAGCACGTAATCCGTCAAATCCTGCCGTCGTCAGCGAGATTGATGGTATTGTTTCTTATGGGACTATAAAGAGAGGAAACAGGGAGATATTTATAGAGTCGAAGGATGGTGTTAAGAAAAGGTACCTGGTGCCATTGTCAAAACATATCCTTGTACAAGATAATGATTTTGTTAAGGCAGGGTCACCCCTGTCTGATGGCGCTATTACTCCCTCGGATATTTTGGCTATCAAAGGACCGACAGCCGTACAGGAGTATCTTGTAAATGAGATCCAGGAAGTTTACCGCCTGCAGGGGGTAAAGATCAATGATAAACATATCGAGATTATTGTTCGTCAGATGATGCAGAAAGTCGTGATCATAGAACCCGGCGATACCAGCTTCCTGCCGGGACAGGTTGTTGATAAATGGCAATTCAGGGAGGAAAATGATATGATCCTGGACAAAAAAGTAGTTGTTGAGCCTAATGATTCCGAAGTATTAAAAGCAGGACAGATCATTTCAGCAAGAAGATTGCGGGATGAGAATTCAAGCCTGAAACGGCGTGACCTGAAAATCGCAGTCGTCCGCGATGCTATGGCTGCCGTCTCCATGCCCGCCCTGCAGGGGATCACTCAGGCATCACTCGGAACCCAGAGTGTGCTTTCAGCCGCCTCCTTCCAGGAGACGACAAAGGTGCTCAGCGAAGCTTCTATCCGCGGTAAGCGTGATGACCTGATCGGCCTCAAAGAGAATGTTATTGTCGGTCACCTGATCCCTGCCGGAACGGGATTGAGGGAATACAGTAACCTGATCGTTTCCTCCAAAGAGGAATATGAGCAACTGATTGAGTCTAAGGAAGAATTTATCAAAAACAGGGAACCACAATACTAAAAAAGATCATGGAAGATAATAAGAAAGAGGAAAAAAGGCCTCAAAACCAGATCAATATAGAATTGTCTGAAGATATAGCCGAAGGGATTTATTCCAATCTGGCCATGATCGCTCATTCAAACAGTGAATTTGTGATCGATTTTATCAGGTTGATGCCCGGAGTACCTAAGGCAAAAGTGAAATCACGGATTGTGATCACACCAGAACATGCCAAAAGGCTCTCCAATGCCCTCATTGATAATATCAGGAAGTATGAGGAGAATTTCGGTCCGATAAAAAAGACTGATGAGGCACCAAAATTTCCAATCAATTTCGGCGGTACTGTCGGGGAAGCCTGATGGTATGTGCAGTCTTGAAGAATACCCGTTAAGCATAATTTTTCAAGCAAAATTATTTTGGATACTAAATACTATTTATCTACCTTTGCAGTCCGAAATTTTCGCAGGTAGTGCATATTAAAGTAATAATAAATGCCAACAATACAGCAATTAGTCCGAAAAGGACGAAAATCAAAATCGACTAAGTCTAAATCACCCGCATTAGAGTCCTGTCCTCAACGGCGGGGTGTTTGTACAAGGGTGTATACTACCACTCCTAAGAAGCCGAACTCTGCCATGAGAAAGGTCGCAAGGGTGCGGTTGACCAATGGAAATGAGGTGAATGCCTACATTATGGGAGAAGGTCATAACCTTCAGGAGCACTCTATTGTATTGATCCGCGGGGGCAGGGTGAAGGACCTTCCTGGTGTTCGTTATCATATTATCAGAGGGGCACTTGACACCGCAGGCGTAGAGGGGAGACTTCAGGCAAGATCGAAATATGGAGCAAAAAGGCCTAAAAAATAATTGACAAATGAGGAAATCTAAACCTAAAAAGAGATATCTCTTACCGGATCCTAAGTATAGCGATACCCTTGTTACCAGATTTGTGAATAACTTGATGCTGAAAGGAAAGAAAAACCTGGCATACAGAACCTTTTATCAGGCAATTGATATTGTTGAAAACAAGGTCGGTGAAGATGGGCTGGAAACATGGAAAAAAGCCTTGAATAATATCATGCCCGCTGTTGAAGTAAAAAGCAGAAGGGTGGGAGGCGCTACTTTTCAGGTTCCCATAGAGGTTCGTCCGGACAGGAAGATATCGCTGGGGATTAAGTGGATGGTCCGCTATGCACAAATGCGCAATGAAAAGACTATCGTAGACCGGTTGGCAGGTGAGATCATTGCTGCATCGAAGGGTGAAGGAGCTGCTGTGAAAAAGAAAGATGATACCCACAGGATGGCAGATGCTAACAAGGCTTTCTCACATTTTAGATTCTAAAAAAGAGAATGGCAACAAAAGACTTAAAACTATTACGCAATATCGGCATCATGGCACACATCGATGCCGGAAAAACAACTACAACAGAAAGGGTCCTGTATTATACAGGGCTTACTTATAAAATGGGTGAAGTTCATGATGGCGGCGCCGTAATGGATTGGATGGAGCAGGAACAGGAAAGAGGCATTACCATTACCTCTGCGGCTACCACTACCTTCTGGATGTATCCAACTATTCAGGGACAACCTACGGATGACACACAGGAATATCGAATTAATATAATTGATACGCCCGGCCATGTCGACTTTACCGTTGAGGTGGAAAGGTCACTCCGGGTGCTCGATGGTGCTGTTGCTCTTTTCTGCGCGGTATCCGGTGTTGAGCCACAATCAGAAACCGTCTGGCGGCAGGCTGATAAATACAAAGTGCCCAGGATATGTTTTGTCAATAAAATGGATAGGGCAGGAGCCGATTTTTTTAATGTCGTGCAGGAAATCCGCGATAAACTTAAAGCGAATCCTATTCCGCTTCAGGTACCGATAGGATCGGAAAACTCCTTTACCGGAGTTGTGGATCTTATTAAAAACAAAGCTATTATCTGGAATGAAGAAGATAAGGGAATGACCTATCGTGTGGAAGATGTTCCGGAAGATCTGTTAGAGACTGTTGAGGAATGGCGTCAGAAACTTGTTGAAAGTGTTGCAGAATATGACGAAAAGATTCTAGAGAAGTTCTTTGAAGACCAGGACTCGATTACGGAAGAGGAATTAATGACGGCAATCAGGAAAGCAGTCATCGATCTTTCTTTCTTTCCCGTTTTGGTTGGCTCGGCATTTAAAAATAAAGGGGTACAGGCACTACTCGATGCAGTATGTCATTATATGCCATCTCCACTTGACCTTCCGCCGGTAAAGGGCTTAAATCCATATACCAGCAAGGAAGAACTCAGGGAGCCGGATGCTGAAAAGCCGTTTTCAGCATTGGCTTTTAAAATTGCCACAGATCCTTTCGTAGGAAGATTATGCTTCTTCAGAACCTACTCCGGAAAATTGCCTGCCGGTTCTTATATTTTTAATATGCGGACCGAAAAGAAAGAACGTATTTCACGATTGATGCAGATGCATTCGAATAAGCAGAACCCGATAGATGTGGTTGAAGCGGGCGACATTGCAGCTGCCATCGGCTTTAAAGATATTAAAACAGGCGATACCTTATGCGATGAAAAACATAAGATCGTACTGGAGTCTATGACTTTCCCTGAACCCGTTATTGGCTATGCCATTGAACCCAGAAAACAGGCGGACCAGGATAAGCTAGGCATAGCCATTTCTAAATTAGTTGAAGAAGATCCCACACTTACTGTGCAGACCAATGAGGAAACCGGTCAGACGGTACTGAGGGGTATGGGTGAACTGCATCTGGAGATCATTATTGACAGGTTGCGGCGTGAATTTAAAGTCGAGATCAATCAGGGAGCACCACAGGTAGCTTATAAGGAAGCGATTACTAATAAAGTGGAATATCGTGAACAGTATAAAAAGCAGTCCGGTGGTCGTGGAAAATATGCCGATATTGTTTTTGAACTGGGGCCTGTTGATAATGAAAAGGAAACGCCGGAGGGATTGGAATTTGTGAATGATATCGTGGGTGGTGTTATACCAAGGGAGTATATTCCTGCTGTTGAAAAAGGTTTTAAAGAGGCCATGAAAAATGGCCCTCTGGCAGGATACCCACTGGAAAAAATGAAAGTCAGGTTGTTTCATGGCAGCTACCATGATGTAGACTCCGATACCCTGTCTTTCGAATTAGCAGCAAGGATCGGTTTTAAAAATGCCGCCTCTAAAGCTTCCCCCCAATTACTGGAACCCATTATGTCAGTGGAAGTAGTTACTCCGGATGAATATACCGGACCGGTAACGGGCGATCTTAATAAACGCAGAGGCATTATGAAAGGAATGGATACCAAGGCAGGTGCTCAGGTGATCAAGGCAAATGTACCTTTATCAGAACTGTTTGGCTATGTAACCGACCTGCGCACCTTGTCATCAGGAAGAGCAGTGGCTACATTGACTTTCTCCCATTATGATACCGTTCCGGTAAACCTTGCTACTAAAATCATTGCAAATGTAAAAGGTGAATAATTTTTAATATGACGCAGAAAATTAGAATTAAATTGAAATCTTACGATCATAACCTGGTTGATAAGTCATCTGAAAAGATCGTAAGAGCAGTAAAGACGACCGGTGCAGTCGTGAGTGGTCCGATACCCTTACCTACCGAAAAGGAGATATTCACAGTATTACGATCACCACATGTCAATAAAAAATCACGGGAGCAGTTTCAGTTGTGTACCTACAAAAGGCTGGTTGATATTTATTCCAACAGCACTAAAACAGTCGATGCACTGATGAAACTTGAATTGCCCAGTGGTGTGGATGTTGAAATCAAGGTCTGATTGAAAATATTAGATAAGATAGGAACCAATAATCTCTATTGGTTCTTTTTTTGTCTTTCGTCCGTCTAATTCGGATTTGTGTCTTTTTATATTAAAAATTATTTAATACCTTTGCAGTCCTTTTGTCGATCACTGCCCTGAATGGGCAGTTAATTTATTAAAAGAGATGTCTGGAATTATAGGAAAAAAAATAGGAATGACCAGTGTGTACGATGATGAAGGTCGTAACATATCGTGCACTGTAATTGAAGCCGGTCCCTGTGTGATCACACAGATTAAGAACCAGGAAACTGATGGTTATAAGGCTATACAGTTAAGTTATGACGAAAGAAAGGAAAAGAGGACACCAAGTGCTTTGAAAGGTCATTTTACAAAAGCCGGCACAACCCCAAAGAGGAAGGTTGTGGAATTCAGGAATTTCAGAATGGAATTTGAGGGAGATGTAAAAGTAGGCCAGGTAATAAATGTTGGTGATGTCTTTAAAGAAGGTGAGTTCGTTGACGCCATTGGCAAATCCAAAGGGAAAGGTTTCCAGGGGGTTGTAAAGAGGCATGGATTTAAAGGAGTCGGCGACGCGACCCATGGTCAGCATAACCGGTTGAGAGCTCCAGGTTCTATTGGCGCCAGTTCTTTCCCATCCCGCGTATTTAAAGGGATCAGGATGGCTGGTCGCAGCGGCGGAGTACGGGTTAAGAAATTAAATCTTCGTATTGTGAAGATCTATCCCGAGAAAAACCTGGTATTCGTCAGCGGATCAGTGCCCGGGTCAAATAATTCATATGTAGTACTTGAGAAGTAAACTGAAATGGAAGTTAAGGTACTTAAAAATGATGGTAACGAAACCGGCCGGAAGATCAAACTTGCCGATGCCATATTTAATATTGAGCCTAATGATCATGCCATCTATCTGGATGTGAAACAACATCTTGCCAATAAAAGGCAGGGAACACACAAGACCAAAGAGCGAGCTGAAGTAACGGGATCTACTAAAAAGATCAAAAGACAGAAAGGAACGGGTACTGCCCGTGCCGGTAGCATGAAATCGCCCTTGTTTAAAGGTGGGGGAACGACTTTTGGCCCCAGGCCGAGAACCTATGGATTTAAGCTCAATAAAAAAGTGAAATCACTGGCCAGGCGGTCTGCGCTTACGTACAAAGCCAAAGCATCGGAAATTACTATCCTGGAAGATTTTGCCTTTGAGGCGCCGAAAACAAGGGAATATATGGAATTTCTGAAAAGGCTTTCAATGGAAGCTAAGAAGACCTTGCTGGTAATTCCGGAAAGCAACTCGAATATCTCGCTTTCCTCACGGAATTTAAAAAATACAACGGTAGTCCTGGTGAATAACCTGAATACCTATGAGATCCTTCATGCAGATAATGTGCTGTTCATGGAAGGATCGATTTCTAGAGTAGAAGAATTATTGAATTAATCGGCGATGAGTATATTAATTAAACCTTTGGTAACAGAGAAAGTATCTGATCTTAATGAAAGAGGTCAATACGGCTTTATAGTTGATAAAAAAGCGAATAAGGTTGAAATAAAGAAGGCTGTGGAAAAAATGTATGGCGTTAATGTCGAAAGTGTGAACACCCTGCGGTATAATGGTAAGCGGAAGACAAGATATACAAGAACACAGATTATCTCAGGAAAAAAGGCCTCCTTTAAAAAGGCCATCGTTACAGTCGCCGAAGGTGAAGTAATAGATTTTTATAGCGGAATTTAAAGAATCTCGAAATGGCGGTAAAGAAAATAAGACCAAATACTCCGGGACAAAGATACAGGTTAGCCCCGGTCTTTGACTTGGTGACCAAGTCAGAGCCGGAGAAAGCCTTGTTGAAACCTCTGAAAAAGAGTGGAGGGAGGAACAGTGCCGGTAAGATGACAGTAAGGTACATCGGAGGAGGTCATAAAAGAAGGTACCGGGTAATTGACTTCAAGAGAGGTAAAAAAGATGTTCCCGGTACAGTTAAGGCCATTGAATATGATCCTAACCGATCGGCACGGATAGCCCTGATCTTTTATGCGGATGGCGCAAAGTCCTATATTCTGGCCCCGGCTGGGTTAAAAATAGACCAGACCATCGTATCAGGTAATGCTGTAGCTCCGGAAGTGGGTAATCATCTACTTCTGGCGCATATTCCTTTAGTCACAATTATTCATAATATTGAATTAAAACCAAGCCAGGGTGGTATCCTTGCCCGCAGTGCCGGATCTTACGCTCAGCTTGTTGCCCGCGAAGGTAAGTACTGCACGGTGAAACTGCCATCCGGAGAAATGAGAATGGTGCTTAGCGCCTGTAGAGCCACGGTAGGTTCCGTTTCTAATGTTGAACACATGAATGTTACCCTTGGTAAAGCAGGACGTAACCGGTGGCTTGGCAAACGTCCGAGGGTAAGAGGAGTTGCGATGAACCCGGTAGATCACCCGATGGGAGGTGGGGAAGGACGTGCGTCAGGAGGACATCCCCGGTCAAGAACAGGGCTTTATGCCAAAGGAAAGAAGACAAGACACCCTAACAAGTATTCAGATAGAATGATAATTAGTAAGAGAAAATAATGTCTAGACCATTAAAAAAAGGACCTTATATCGATTTCCGACTTGAGAATAAAGTTGATAAAATGAATGAGTCGGGTAAAAAATCTGTGATCAAAACCTGGTCAAGGCGATCAATGATTTCCCCGGATTTCGTGGGTCATACCTTTGCAGTACATAATGGAAATAAATTTATTCCGGTATATGTCACAGAGAACATGGTGGGACATAAACTCGGGGAATTTGCTCCGACACGAACGTTCAGAGGTCATATTTCTAAGAAGGATAAAGGAAAAAAATAGAATCGAATGGAAGCAGTTGCCAAGTTACGAAATGTGCCAACTTCCCCGCGTAAGATGAGGCTCGTGGCCGATCTGATCAGGGGGCAAAAGGTAGCCAAAGCTTTGAATATATTGAAATTCGAGCCTAATCATAATGCAGCCAGGTTGGAAAAGCTGCTTCTATCCGCGGTAGCGAACTGGCAGAATAAGCATGAAGACGCCCGGCTTGAAGAGGCTGATTTATATATCAAAGACGTGTTTGTCGATGGTGGCAGAATATTGAAAAGACTCCGGCCGGCACCCCAGGGAAGAGCACATCGGATCAGGAAACGGTCCAATCATGTGACCCTGGTCTTGGCCAGTAATCTGGTTCCTGAAGTTGTTGAAGAGGAAAAAAATACTGAAAAATAAATAATACAGCATGGGACAAAAAGTAAACCCTATCGGCTTTCGGCTGGGAATTATTAAAGGCTGGGACTCTAACTGGTACGGTGGAAAATCTTTTTCCAGTAAGCTGATCGAAGATCAGAAAATACGGAATTATATCGAGGCGAGGATCCCCAAAGGTGGTATCTCCAGGATCGTGATAGAACGCACCCTGAAACGGATCACCCTTACTGTTCATACCGCCCGCCCGGGCGTAGTCATTGGAAAAGGAGGAACAGAAGTTGACAGGATAAAGGAGGAGTTAAAGCAATTGACCGGAAAAGATGTTCAGATCAATATCTTTGAGATCAAACGACCGGAACTGGATGCAAAATTGGTAGGTGAATCAATCGCTCAGCAGTTGCAGGCCAGGATTTCATACCGGAGAGCAATGAAACAGTCTATCGCTTCAGCCATGAGGGTTGGCGCACAGGGGATTAAAATTAAAGTCTCCGGCCGGCTTGGAGGTGCTGAAATGGCCAGGACTGAACAATATAAGGAGGGCAGGATTCCACTACATACCTTGCGTGCTGATATCGACTATGCTGTGTCGGAAGCCAATACGGTATATGGTAAAATAGGAATCAAGGTGTGGATCTTTAAAGGAGAAGTTTATGGCAAACGGGATCTTTCTCCTAATGTTGGCATCTCAGGCGTCAGCTCAGGAGGTCCGGGCGGGGGCAGAAGGAAAAGAGGGGATGCTCCCAAAAGAAGAAGAAGATAAAATAAATTAAAGGAAAGATGTTACAGCCTAAAAGAACCCGATTTAGAAGAAAGCAAAAAGGAAGAGTAAAAGGTGTTGCCACCAGGGGTCATCAAATTAATTTTGGCTCTTTTGGATTGAAGGCCCTCGAGCCTGGCTGGATTACCAGCAGGCAGATTGAAGCAGCCCGTATTGCCGTGACCAGGGCCATGAAACGAGAAGGCCAGGTCTGGATAAGGATCTTCCCCGATAAGCCCATAACAAAAAAGCCTGCTGAGGTGAGAATGGGTAAAGGTAAAGGGGCCCCGGAATACTGGGTGGCTGTAGTTAAACCCGGGACCATTATGTTTGAGTCTTCTGGCATCCCGATTGGTCAGGCTAAAGAATCATTGAGATTGGCAGCCCAGAAATTACCTATTAAGACTCAGTTTGTTGTAAGAAGAGATTATGTTGAATAGTCATCATGAAGAACTCGGAATTAAAAACATTGACAACGGATGAATTGAAGCAAAAGCTTGAGGCTGAAAAAGAAAGCCTTACCAAGCTTAAATTTGCGCATGCCATTTCTCCAATTGAAAATCCTATGAAGATCAGGGAAACAAAAAAACTGATCGCCAGGATAGCAACTGTTCTAAAACAGAAAGAATTACAAAATAATTAAGATAGATGGAAAGAAATCTACGGAAAGAGCGAATTGGTACTGTGGTCAGTAATAAAATGAATAAATCAGCTACCGTAGCTGTATACAGAAAATTCAGACATTCTATGTATGGAAAGTTTATTGGAAAGACCACGAAATTTGCTGTCCATGATGAAAAAAACGAATGCGGTATAGGTGATAAAGTACGCATCATGGAAACAAGGCCGATAAGTAAACGTAAACGATGGCGTTTGGTTGAAATTATTGAAAGAGCAGAATAAAAAATGATACAGCAAGAGACTCGATTAAATGTTGCGGATAACAGCGGTGCCAAGGAAGTACTGGTTATCCGTGTGTTGGGAGGTACTAAAAAAAGATATGCTTCCTTAGGCGATAAAGTAGTTGTTAGCGTAAAATCAGCCTTGTCTTCAAGTACGCTGAAAAAAGGAACCATATCAAGAGCTGTGATTGTCCGAACTAAAAAGGAGGTCAGAAGAAAAGATGGTTCCTATATCCGTTTTGAAGATAATGCTGCTGTTCTCCTGGGGCCGACAGACGAACCCAGAGGGACAAGGATATTCGGACCGGTAGCTCGTGAACTTCGAGAAAAGCAATTTATGAAAATAGTTTCTCTTGCACCTGAAGTAATATAAAAACCGCAAAATAATGCCAAAGAAATTGCATGTAAGAAAAGGAGATATGGTACTTGTCATCTCAGGAAACTCCAGAGGTAAGAAAGGAAGAGTACTTGAAGTTTACCCCGTTAAAAACCGGGCAATCGTGGAAGGGATCAATATGGTTACCAAACATCTAAAACCCTCAGCCACAAATCCGAATGGGGGTATTGAAAAAAGAGAAGCGACTATTCATCTGAGTAATCTAATGGTTGTTGATCCCTCAACGGGTGAAGCAACCAGGATCGGCAGAAAACCTAACAAGGATGGCAGGCTTCAGAGATATTCTAAAAAAACCGGAGATTTTATAAAAAATGAGTAATCCAAGGCTAAAAGAAAAATACCTTAAGGAAGTTGTGCCTGCACTGATGGAGAAATTTCAGTATAAATCGGTCATGCAGGTTCCTAAAATAGAGAAGGTAAGCATAAATAAAGGCATCGGTGCCGCCACGGCTGATAAAAAACTCGTCGATGTGGGCGTTGAAGAACTTACCCTTATTGCCGGTCAGCAGGCCGTGCCTACCATTGCCAAGAAATCTGTTTCCAACTTCAAGTTGAGGGAAGGTATGCCCATTGGCGCCCGGGTTACTTTGCGCGGCGATAAGATGTATGAGTTTATCGACCGCCTGGTGTCTGTGGCACTGCCCCGGGTTCGCGATTTCCGTGGTATTAATGAAAAGGGGTTCGATGGAAGAGGTAATTATACATTGGGTGTTAAGGAGCAGATCATCTTTCCCGAGATCAGTATCGATAAAGTTAATCGTATCTCCGGAATGGACATCACCTTTGTCTTGTCCTCGAATTCCGATGAAGAAAGTTATGAGCTGCTTAAAGCCCTTGGTTTACCCTTTAGAAAATAATTGACAGAGAATATATTATGGCAAGAGAATCATTAAAAGCTAGAGAAAGAAAAAGAGAGCGCATGGTTGCCCGGTATGCTGAAAAAAGAAAAGCATTGAAGGAAGCAGGGGATTACCAAGCCCTGGATAAGTTACCGAGAAATTCATCCCCGGTCAGGCTTCATAACCGCTGTAAACTGACCGGCCGGCCAAAAGGCTATATGAGGAAATTCGGGATCTCCAGAGTCATTTTCCGGGAAATGGCAAGCGAAGGAAAAATCCCCGGAATTACTAAATCGAGTTGGTAACTTCCTTGGTTAATGATAAAAATAATTAGTAACTTTGCAGCCCTTTTGGGCTAATGAAATAAAATATGGATCCAATAGCTGATTTCTTAACAAGAATTAGAAACGCAATCAAGGCGAATCATCGCATTGTAGAAATCCCTTCTTCCAACATAAAGAAGGAGATAACAAAGGTGCTTCACGATAAAGGATATATCCAGAACTATAAGTTTGAAGAAGGAAATCCCGTCGGTAAAATAAAGATCGCCCTGAAATATAATCCGGATACCAAACTCCCCGCAATCAAGTATATTGAACGGGCAAGTAAGCCGGGATTAAGAAAATATGTGAAAGCCGATAATCTGCCAAGGGTACTTAATGGTTTGGGTATAGCCATACTCTCTACCAATAAAGGCGTGATGACCGAAAAGGAAGCCAGCAAAGAGAAAGTAGGAGGAGAGGTTCTTTGTTACATTCATTAATGATGAAAAAATGTCACGAATAGGAAATAAACCGATAGAAATACCGCAGGGAGTCGAAATTAAAATTGACCGGAATATCGTAATTGTAAAGGGCCCTAAAGGGGAATTGATACAGGAGATTGATCCTGATATCAGCGTTGAGGTGAGTGATAATACACTTAAGGTTTCAAGACCTACTGAACAGAGGCGTCATCGGGCAATGCATGGACTCTACCGGTCTTTGATCAATAACATGGTCGAGGGTGTAACCAAGGGCTTTAAGAAAGAACTTGAATTGGTAGGGGTAGGTTACAAAGTCGAGACCCTGAATAATGATGTATTAGATCTGACTCTTGGTTATTCGCACCATGTCTATTTCAAAGTTCCGCCTGAGGTAATCGTTAAAACCGAAACAGCCAAAGGAAAAAATCCGATGATCACTCTGGAAAGTCATGACAAGCAATTGATCGGCCAGGTGGCTTCAAAAATTAAATCCCTGAGAAAGGTCGAGCCTTATAAAGGGAAAGGTATTCGGTTTGTAGGTGAGCATGTTAGAAGAAAAGCAGGTAAGGCTGCCGCTAAATAATAGTAATTATGGCTTTTAATAAAGTATCAAGAAGATTTAAAATTCGCCAGGGGATCAGAAAAAAAGTTTCTGGTACCGTGGAACGACCGCGATTATCGGTATATAAAAGCAACAAGAGTATTTATGCCCAGATAATTGACGATTCAACCGGTCATACACTGGTGTCTGCTTCCTCAAGGGAGTTGGGTGAGGGGTCTCTAACAGTAAAAACTTCGAAGGAAGTAGGTAAAAAACTGGCCGAAAAAGCCTCCTCGAGTGGAATAAAAACTGTGGTCTTTGACAGAAGCGGTTACTTATATCATGGAAGAGTAAAAGCTCTGGCAGACGGCGCCAGGGAAGGAGGATTAAAATTCTAAAAATATGCAGCAGAAAAACGTAAGGACTGTAAAAGCAAGTGAGATAGAATTAAAGGAAAGGGTGGTAGCCATCAAGCGTGTTGCCAAGGTTGTAAAAGGGGGGCGGCGATTCAGCTTTTCAGCCATTGTGGTTGTCGGTGATGGTAATGGGGTGGTTGGTTTTGGGTTAGGGAAGGCTAATGAAGTTACCGATGCTATTACCAAGGGAATAGACGATGCAAAAAAGAACCTCGTGAAGGTACCGGTATTGAAGGGTACTGTGCCTCATGAAGCTATTGGAAAATATGGCGGAGGATTGGTACTGTTAAAACCGGCTTCACCAGGTACGGGTGTTATTGCAGGCGGTGCTATGCGGGCGGTACTTGAAAGTGCCGGTGTTAAAGATGTCCTCGCTAAGTCCAAAGGGTCCTCTAATCCTCATAATGTGGTAAAGGCAACCTTTCAGGCGCTGGCTAATATGAGAGACCCATATACCGTTGCCCAACAAAGAGGGGTAACTTTGTCAAAAGTATTTAATGGTTAATGCCATGTCGAAAATCAGGATTACACAGATAAGAAGTACTATCAAACGCCCTAAAGATCAGAAGAAAACAATTAAAGCACTTGGCCTGGGTAGAATCAATAAAAGCGTAGAGGTGGAAGCAACTCCTCAGATCAAAGGGATGGTAAATAAAGTAAGTCATTTAGTAGCTGTTACTGAATTATAATTATGAAACTGAATACACTAAAACCTGCTGAAGGGGCTGTACGAAAAAAGAAAAGGATCGGCCGGGGACAAGGATCAGGCAGAGGAGGAACATCAACAAAAGGACATAAAGGGGCTAAATCCCGCTCCGGATATAAGGAAAGAAGCGGATTTGAAGGAGGCCAGATGCCCTTACAGCGTCGCGTTCCTAAATTTGGTTTTAAAAGACCGCAAAGGGTGGCTTTTAAACCTGTCAATCTGGATGCCCTGCAGGAATTAGCCGAGAAGACCAAGGCTGAATCGATAGATATTGAATTGCTTGCCAATAATGGGATCATTGGCAAAAAAGATCTTGTTAAGGTGCTTGGAAGAGGGGAGCTAAAATCGAAAGTAGATGTTTCGGCCCATGCCTTCTCTTCAACGGCTGTTGAAGCGATAGAGAAATTGGGTGGTAAGGTGACCCGGTTATAAGATATGAAAAAGTTATTAAGGACCATACGGAATATATATGCAATTGAGGAACTGCGGAACAGGATCCTTAATACCCTTGGTTTTCTGATCATCTTCCGGTTGGGATCATTTGTGGTTTTGCCCGGAATCGATCCCTCCAAGCTGAGAGGAAGCCAGTCAGGTATTTTTGGCCTGCTCGATACTTTCCTGGGCGGCGCCTTCAGTAATGCCTCGATTTTCGGCTTGGGAGTGATGCCCTATATTTCGGCATCTATCGTCTTGCAGTTGTTAACCGTGGCGGTTCCTTATTTTCAGAAAATGCAGAAAGAAGGAGAATCCGGCCGGAAAAAAATCAATCAGATCACCCGGGTGCTCACCATCTTTATTACTATTTTCCAATCATCAGCCTACCTCGCCGGTACAATACCCGCGGAAGCAATCGTTGTAAATCAGACGCTCTTCATGTTTTCTTCCATGGTAATTCTCACCGCTGGTACCATCTTTATTATGTGGCTGGGGGAACGAATTACGGAAAAAGGTATTGGCAATGGTATTTCCATGCTGATCATGATCGGAATCATATCCAGGTTTCCAGGAGCGCTTATTGCTGAGGCGGCCTCCAAAGGGATGAGCGGTGCACTCTTGTTTGTTATTGAAATTTTAGCTTTGTTTTTTGTTGTGGTTGGCGTTGTGGCGCTTACCCAAGCGGTACGAAGAATCCCTGTACAATATGCCAAACAGGTGGTGGGAAACAAGGTTTATGGCGGACAGCGGCAATATATACCCCTCAAAGTAAATGCAGCGGGTGTAATGCCTATCATCTTTGCTCAATCACTTATGTTTCTTCCCGCTATGCTTGCCGGTCTTTGGTCGGATCAGAGTGATATTGCAGCATATATCGGCAATACTTTCTCGAATTATACTTCATGGCAATATAACCTGGTATTCGGTATACTGATCGTTCTCTTTACTTTCTTCTATACAGCGATTACGATCAATCCCACACAGATAGCTGATGACATGAAAAAGAACGGTGGGTTTGTTCCCGGTGTAAAACCAGGTAAACAAACCTCTGAATATATAGATAACATTCTGACTAAGATCACAATTCCAGGATCCTTTTTCCTGGCATTGGTTGCGGTATTGCCTGCATTTGCAACCATCGCTGGTGTATCGAGCCAGTTCTCGCAGTTTTATGGGGGAACATCCCTGCTGATTATGGTCGGAGTCATTCTGGATACTTTACAGCAGATTGAAAGCTATCTGTTGATGAGGCATTACGAGGGTTTGATGAAATCAGGAAAGATTAAAGGCAGATCCTCCGCGGCTGTGGCGTAGTGATAAATTTTGTCAGAAATTAATTTAAACAGAAATATATCATATGGCTAAGCAATCATCTATCGAGCAGGACGGCACTATAACTGAATCATTAAGTAATGCAATGTTTCGTGTTGAACTTGAAAATGGGCATGAAGTAATCGCTCATATATCCGGGAAGATGAGGATGCATTATATTAAGATCCTTCCCGGAGATAAGGTGAAACTGGAAATGTCGCCATATGATCTTACAAAAGGTAGAATTGTATATCGTTATAAGTAATCATAAGATATCATGAAAATAAAAGCTTCCGTTAAAAAAAGAAGCAGCGAATGTAAAATAGTTCGCCGCAGAGGAAAAGTATACGTGATTAATAAGAAAAATCCCAGGTTTAAACAAAGACAAGGATAATTATGGCTAGAATTCAAGGTGTCGATATTCCTGAAAATAAAAGAGGTGAAATCGGCCTCACTTACATTTTTGGTATAGGAAGAAGTACTGCCCAGAGAGTATTATCACAGGCCGGTATTGACTGGAATAAAAAGGTCGGCGAATGGACAGATGAAGAAAGTAATAAGATCCGGTCAATCATCAGTGAGGAATTTAAGGTTGAAGGGGTTTTGAAATCCGAAGTCCAGTTAAGTGTTAAAAGATTGTTGGATATTGGTTGTTACAGGGGACTGCGGCATCGTAAGGGATTACCAGTCCGGGGACAGAAGACCAAGAATAATTCCAGGACAAGAAAAGGAAAACGTAAAACTGTAGCAAATAAGAAAAAAGCGGTTAAATAAGACACGATAAATGGCACAGAAAAGAAAAGATAAAGCTAAAAAAAGAGTGGTCCATGTTGAATCAATTGGACAGGCTCATATAAAGGCTACCTTTAACAACATTATTATTACTATTACGAACACACAGGGTCAGGTCATTTCCTGGGCGTCTGCGGGTAAAATGGGCTTTAAAGGCTCAAAGAAAAATACCCCCTATGCGGCTCAAACCGCAGCGCAGAATTGTGCACAGACGGCTTATGACCTTGGCCTGAGAAAAGTAGAAGTATTCGTAAAAGGTCCTGGAGCAGGAAGGGAATCTGCAATTCGCACCATTCAGAACACCGGTATAGAGGTAAGTATGATAAAAGATGTTACCCCTCTGCCGCATAATGGATGCAGACCACCTAAAAGAAGAAGAGTTTAATTAATAAATTATATTAATAATGGCTAGATACCGAGGCCCGAAGGCAAAGATTTCAAGAAAATTCAGTGAACCAATATTTGGCCCGAGTAAGGCTTTGCAAAAAAAGAATTATCCTCCAGGCCATCATGGGAGAAGCAGGCGGAGAAAGCAATCTGAATATGCCATTCAGTTGCAGGAGAAACAGAAGGCTAAGTATCTGTATGGTGTGCTGGAGAGACAATTTGCCAAGATGTTTGACAAAGCTTCCCGGAAAAGTGGGGTAACAGGTGAGATCTTACTGCAACTTCTGGAATCAAGATTGGATAATGTTGTTTTCAGGATGGGGATAGCCCCTACCAGAAGGGCAGCAAGACAACTTGTTCTCCATAAACATATCGTTGTGAATGATGAGGTAGTAAGTGTGCCTTCTTTTAATGTTAGGGTAGGCGATTTGGTAGGTGTTAGAGAGAAATCAAAATCATTATCTGTAATTGTTGACAGTCTGGCAGGCCGTGGTAATAAAAAATATCCATGGATAGAGTGGGATGGAAATGAGATGGTTGGGAAATACGTCAGCCTTCCCCAAAGAGACGAAATACCTGAAAATATCCAGGAACAATTAATAGTAGAACTTTACTCGAAATAATAATTTAAAAATATTTATAAAAGCATTCGAATATGTCAATATTAGCTTTTCAAATGCCTGAAAAGGTGGTAATGGAAAAAGCCGATGACTTTCATGGGTTATTCACTTTCAAACCACTTGAAAAAGGTTATGGTGTCACCATTGGCAATGCATTAAGAAGGATACTTCTTTCTTCATTGGAAGGGTATGCCATTACGGGAATAAAGATCCCGAGTGTATTACATGAATTCTCTACCATAGAAGGAGTTAAAGAGGATGTTGCCGAGATTATTCTGAATTTGAAACAGGTCCGTTTCAAGAAAGTGTCAGAAACGGCCGATTCAAAGATACTGGTTCCCGTAAAGAAAAAGTCTGAATTTAAAGCAGGCGACATCATGGACCATTCATCCTCCTTTGAAATATTGAACCCGGACCATGTTATCTGCACCTTGGATGAGGCATCTGAATTTGAGATAGAGTTGACCGTGGAGAAAGGAAGAGGGTATGTGCCGGCAGAGGAAAACAAACCATCCGAACAGATGTTGGGATTCATTCCAATAGATGCCATTTTTACACCGATCAAGAATGTCAAATACAGTGTGGAAAATACAAGGGTTGAGCAGAAGACCGACTACGAATTGTTAATACTGGATATTGAAACGGACGGTTCGATACATCCGGAAGTAGCCCTTAAGGGTGCTGCCAATATCCTGATACAGCATTTTATGCTCTTCTCTGATCAGACAATGATACTGGAGACCCCGGATTCCAAAGAACCGGATACCGTTGACGAAGAGATGCTCCACATGCGTAAGCTGCTTAAAACACCGTTGAGCGACCTTGACCTTTCTGTCAGAGCCTACAATTGTCTGAAGGCTGCGGATGTTAAATCATTGGGCGATCTTGTCCAACTGGAGATCTCCGATATGATGAAGTTCCGGAATTTCGGGAAAAAATCACTGGCGGAATTAGAACAACTCGTAGCAGAAAAGAATCTTACTTTCGGTATGGATTTATCGAAGTATAAACTTGATGAAGAATAATAACAATGAGACACGGTAAGCGTATAAATCATTTAGGAAGAACAGCACCACACAGGAAAGCAACTTTATCCAATCTCGCTTCTTCGCTCCTTTTGCATAAAAGGATCAATACCACATTGGCTAAAGCAAGGGAATTGAGAAAATATGTGGAACCGCTGATCACCAAAGCAAAAGTTGACAGCACACATACCCGGCGTGTGGTTTTTTCTTACCTTCAGGATAAAGAATCAGTGAAAGCCCTGTATAATGAAGTGGTTGACCGTGTGGGTGAACGTCCCGGTGGGTATACCCGTATTATTAAGCTGGGCTCCAGACTGGGTGATAATGCTGAGATGGCCATGATCGAACTGGTGGATTTTAATGAATTCCTTCTGGAAGAAGATGCCGGAACCAAGAAATCAAGAACCAGAAGAAGCAGAAGAGGCAAGGGGACATCGGAAACAGATGATGCTAAGGTCAGCAATAAGAAAGATAAGACAAAAGAGGCAGCCGGTGCTGAAGCTCCGGTTAGCTCTGAGGCTATAGCTGAAGAGGAGAAGGTAAAAGAAGCTGATCCTGAAAAAGAAGAGGGAAATAAAGCCGAAGTAACTGCAGAAGAGAAGGAAAAAGAAACGGAAGGGAAAGAACAAGTAGCTGAAGAAAAAACAGAAGAAACATCCGAAAAGGAAGCCTCCGAAGAAAAAAAGGAAGAGTCTGAAGCCGGAGGAGAGCCGGAATCAGAAGAAAGAAAAGACGATGATCAAGCGGAGAATGATAAAGAAGAAAAAAAATAAAAATTCACTCGGTGAATAGTGGTCTTTATAAAATTAATTTAGCAAGGGATTTGATTGGTTTGAATCCCTTTTTTATTTACAAATAATTAACTCTCCCGAGTAGTCAAACAAGCGCGAAATGCTTAGTTTTGCTTAAAAGATAATCATAACGGATGAAAGATATTTTCAGTAAAGATGCCATCCTGTTATTGGAGGACGGCACCACCTTTAAAGGAAAAGCTGTTGGAAAAATTGGAATAACCGGAGGAGAGATCTGTTTTAATACCGGGATGACGGGTTACCAGGAAATATATACTGATCCATCCTATTTTGGACAAATCATAGTTAATACCACCTCTCATATAGGTAATTATGGCGCAAAAAACGTAGAGACAGAATCGATTAATCCCCAGATTGCCGGTATTGTTGTTAACGATTTCTCGGAGATACACAGCCGGATAACGGCTGATGAGTCATTGCAGGAGTATCTCTTCCGTTTTGGTGTGGTGGGTATTACTGAAATAGATACCCGCGCCCTGGTTCGACATATCAGAGATAAAGGGGCGATGAATGCCATTATTTCATCCGGGAATCTGGACCCGGATTATCTGAAAAAAGAATTAAAAAAGGTTCCGTCAATGAACGGGCTGGAACTTGCATCAAAAGTATCTGTCAGTGAGCCTTATTTTTATGGCGACGAAAATAGCTCTTACAGGGTTGCCGTGCTTGACCTTGGGATAAAGAAAAGTATTCTGAAAAACCTGGCCTCCGGAGGGTGTTATTGTAAGGTTTTTCCCGCGCGGACAAAATCCGGGGAAATGCTCAAATGGGATCCCAATGGTTTTTTCATATCCAATGGCCCCGGAGATCCGGCTGTAATGGATTATGCAATAGATTCCGTTAAAGACATCCTTGGTGTTGATAAACCAATGTTTGGTATATGCCTGGGCCATCAGATCATTGCCCTGGCCAATGGAATTTCTACTTATAAGATGCATCATGGACACCGGGGGCTTAATCACCCGGTCAAGAATCTTGAAACCGGCAAAAGTGAAGTTACCTCTCAGAATCATGGTTTTGTGGTTGACAAGGAAGACCTTGCGAAGAACAAAAATGTAATAATGACCCATCTTCATTTAAATGATGGAACACTGGCCGGACTGAAATTGCTGGATAAGAAGGTCTTTTCAGTCCAATATCATCCGGAGGCATCTCCCGGACCCCATGATTCCAGGTATTTGTTTGATAACTTTTTTTCATTAATGAATCATAAATAAACTTTTATTATCATGAGTTTTATTGAAATTGTACACGCAAGACAAATTATGGATTCCAGAGGGAATCCAACCATAGAAGTGGATGTAATTACTGAAAACGGTATACTGGGCAGAGCAGCCGTGCCTTCAGGTGCCTCTACCGGTGAAAACGAAGCCGTGGAATTACGTGATGGGGATAAGTCTAAATTCCTTGGTAAAGGGGTTCTGAAGGCAGTAGAAAATGTCAATGAAGTTATTGCTGAGGAACTGATAGGATTATCTGTTTTTGATCAGAAACTGATCGACCAGATCATGATTGAACTCGATGGAACCGAGAACAAAAGCAAACTGGGTGCCAATGCCATTCTTGGCGTTTCCCTGGCGGTGGCAAAAGCAGCCGCCGAGGAACTCGGAATGCCCTTGTTCCGGTATATTGGCGGGGTTAACGCCCATACCCTCCCTGTTCCTATGATGAATATAATCAATGGAGGCTCTCACTCTGATGCGCCTATTGCATTTCAGGAATTTATGATCCGGCCGGTTGGGGCTCCCACTTTCAGCGAAGCACTGCGGATGGGTTCCGAGGTATTCCATAATCTGAAAAAGATTATTAAAGATAAAGGATTGAGTACGGCAGTCGGTGATGAAGGTGGTTTTGCTCCTAATCTTTCCGGTGGCACCGAAGAGGCGCTGGAAAGCATCATTAAGGCCATAGAAGCAGCTGGTTATAAGCCCGGAACTGATATAACGATAGCACTTGATTGTGCCGCATCGGAGTTCTATGTGGATGGTAAGTATGACTATACAAAATTTGAGGGTGATAAAGGAGCCGTTCGTACCGTTGAAGAACAGGTTGATTATCTGGCCGACCTGATTAGTAAATATCCCATCGATTCAATCGAAGACGGATGTTCAGAAACAGATTGGGAAGGCTTTAGGATATTAACAGAAAAAATTGGTGATAGGTGCCAAATCGTAGGGGATGACCTTCTTGTTACTAATGTTAAATTTCTGAAAAGAGGGATTGAAGAAAAAAGTGGTAATTCCATTCTTATCAAGGTCAATCAGATAGGCTCTCTTTCTGAAACACTGGACGCCATTGAAATGGCACATAAGGCCGGATGGACAACAGTAATATCACACCGTTCTGGTGAAACGGAAGATGCTTCAATAGCGGATATTGCCGTTGCAACCAATTCCGGACAGATCAAGACCGGATCGATGTCGCGGTCAGACCGGATGGCTAAATACAATCAATTATTAAGGATTGAAGAAGAATTGGATGAAACCGCCTTCTATCCAACTAAAAAATAATATATTTTCAATAATAAAAAGCCCTGGATTTTATTCAGGGCTTTTTTATTTTCAGGTAATTTATTACATTCGTTGTAGAAAAAGTTGGATATGATAAAGAAATTACCCCGCTTTGTTAAAAATTTCTATTTTCTTGCCGGTGCTTTCTTCCTGGTCTGGATGTTATTTATTGATTCAAACGACCTTTATTCACAGTACAGGAAAGCACGGAAACTGAAGGAGCTTGAAAGGCAGAAAACTTATTATATTCATAAAATCCAGGAGGTTGAAAAAGACCGGAATGAACTATTAAGCGATAATGACCTGCTGGAAAAATTTGCCAGAGAAAAATATTTGATGAAAAAAGAGTCGGAAGACCTCTATGTTATCAAGGGGGAAGAATAAACCGGCTTCTTCCCCGTATACGTTTTTCTAAAACACAATTATTTAACTGACTATGAATAAAATACTTGCTGTTGCACTGGTATTTTGTGCCCTTAATCTGGCCTCAGCCCAGGTAGAGATCGGGGAAGGAGAAAAGCCATCTATCCTGGACCGAATGTATATAGGCGGTGGATTCAGCGCTTCTTTTGGCACAATAACGTCAGTATATGTATCTCCTGTGGTAGGTTATATGATTACAAGAAGCCTTTCTGGAGGTGTTGGGGTCACCTATATGTATTATAAAAATGATTTTTTTAATTTTGAGACCAGTACCTACGGAGGCAAATTGTTTCTGCGACAGAATATCAGACTCCTTCGTTTACCTCTCTTTTTGTATAGTGAGTATGAAAATCTGAACGTCGAGACCGTTGAAATCCTGCCCAATAACGATTATCGTCTAAACAGGGAATGGGTGCCTTCAATGTTTCTTGGGGGCGGTCTTTTTCAGCCATTCGGCCGGAGAGGAGGTTTTTATATGATGGCTATGTATAATGTGATCTATGATGATCTTCGGTCTCCCTATAACAGCCCCTGGGTATTCAGGGTTGGGTTTACCCTTTGACTGCCGGTTTGGTCGTTAATCCAGGATTATTCAGCCGTTAATAGTGTTTGAATCCCCATTCTTTCAGAGAGATCATTCAGATCATTGACAACGGAATGGTGTAAGGGAATGCCTGACTTCATCCTTTCCATTTCAAAGGCTCTCTCCGGGTCTCCCGGAATGTGTACCTTTTCCTGGCCCTCAACCGCCGGAGCTTCCCTGAACCGGTTGATCCATTGGTCCATGTTTTCCAGAAACTCATCCTTCGACCGGAAGGCATCTATTCGCATGGCGCCCAGAAAATGACCAAGACCTTCACCGACAGGATTATCGGAAAGGGGAAGAAAACTCACAAAAGGAGGGGCCCAGGGCCCATAGTTTGCACCGCTTAGTACCCCTGAAAAAATATCCACTATCGATCCAAGGCAGTAACCTTTATGACTTCCATGTTCACGGTCACTGCCCAGTGGCAGTAAGGCGCCTCCGTTTTTAAGCTCAAAGGCGTCTGTTGATGGTTCTCCTTCCTTTGTCTGTACCCATCCTACCGGTGTGTTTTTGTTTTTTCTCTGTAAAATCTCAAGTTTTCCGTTAGCCGCGGTGGTTGTCGAAAAGTCTGCAACATAAGGAGGTTGGTGCCTGGCAGGTATGGCAACCGAAATGGGATTGGTCCCCAATAAACGCTCTTTCGAAAAAGTAGGAGCAACAAGCGGACTGGCATTGGTCATGGCCATACCGATCATATCATGTGCGAGGGCCTTCATGGAATGAAAGCCGGCAATACCAAAATGATTTGAATTTCTTACACTTACCCAGCCAGTGCCTACCCTTCCGGCTTTGTCGATGGCTATTTCCATAGCCCTGGGAGCCACAACAAGACCAAGGCCTCGGTCCCCATCGATCACGGCCGTGCTTTCGGTCTCGTGCACAATACGGATATCAGGGGCAGGATTCAACCTTCCTTTTTCCCATAAACGCACATATCCAACAAGCCGGGCTACTCCGTGTGAATCAACACCCCTGAGATCAGCTGATAACAATACATCCGAGGCCAGCTTAGCATCCGTTTCAGGACATCCAATGGCGCTGAAAACTTCATAACATAACCGGTGCAGGACTTCTTTAGCGTACTTTTTCATGATCGTTGAATGATCGACAAAAATAGACAATCATTTGCCATTTTATAAGCTATATTGACTGTAATTGAGAAGCATAGATAACCTTTGGCAAGAATGTGTTTTTTCAGGCACTCAATTCCCGTATAAGCATCTTCTCGATCTCAAGACTTATAATACCTTCTTTCAGTGAATAAGAAGAGGCCCTGAGAGATTCAAATTTATGATTGGAAAGGATGAAATGTATTAATGAGCTTGACATGGTTATCAGGTCGGCACGCATTGGCGACATGCCGGGTATGTCCAGCCGGTCTGAAAGGTTTCGGGTCATGATAGCCTTATGGATGTCATAAAAAGCGTCGAGATTGATCGGCCTTTCCGTGTCGTTAAGGTTTTTGGCTATGCCCTTTTGTATACAATAAATATCGGATAGGGTATCAAATGTTCCGGAACAGCCAATTAATGTTCTGGGATGATATTGCTGCAGTACTTCGAACAAGGACTTCAAACTATCATAAAAATAGTTATATAGCCTGAGCACATCCTTTTGTACGACCGGGTCATGTTGCTGAAAGTCGTTATATAATCGCTGGGCACCGATCTCAAAACTTCTTTTCCAGAAGATCGTATGCTGGTTGGCCAGGATGAACTCCACACTTCCCCCGCCTATATCCATGATCAGGACGGGATAATCACCGAGGGATATGGCTTGTCGAACACCATAATAAATGTATTCAGCTTCCACATCACCGTCAATGACGGTTACTTCTAAGTCCGAAATTGACTTGATCTTTTGTATTAATTCCCGGCCATTTGCAGCATTACGGATTGCACTGGTCGCAATAGCTCTGATTTCATTAATTTCATGAGCAGCAAGGATCCTGCTTATCTGTTTGATGGCCGCCAAAGCCCTTTCTTCAGCTTCCTGATTGATGAAACCCTGGTTGATATTTCCCTGCCCTAGTTTTACGGGGATCTTTTTACGTACGACGACTGTAAATGAACCTCCCTCTATTTCAGCAACTAAAAGATGAAAAGTATTGGTACCGAGATCAAGTATGGCTATTCTGTTGCTCGTCATTAATTCTTTTTTCATCAAATTTACATCTACTTCGTAACAGGAAAAGACATTAAATTGTTAACAAACCTGTAAATTATTGTTATTCTCCTTGAAACAAAACGCAAATGTAAAGGATATTATCTGATTTGAACAAATTAATCGGGACTTCCCCGAAATTATTTAAAACAAAAATTTCTTTAATAATAGAAATATTTTCCTATATTATACCCAGTAATATTTGATACGAATTTTTCATAACAATTTTTTCAATTGGTCAATTTTAAATAATTCAGTCTTAAAATAATTAATCAATACGTGTCAATGTATTAATTTCGCAATCGTTAATTAATGATTTGATAAAACAGTCATTTTCTGTTTGTTTTTCGTTATTAAGAAATTTGTGTAATATAATCTTTAACACTTAAACAGCGACATCATGAGCCATAATCAAAAACTTGAGAAAGCCTGTAAAGATTCTCTTGCTCAATTTGAAAAGATTGGAGATGAGAATTATTATGATATTCGATCAAAACTCGAATTTGTATTAGGGAGTTATGGGTTTGATGGTAACCCGGTAGGTTTACATGAATATGCCCAAAAGTCATTAGAGGAATTGAAAAAATATAAAAAGAAAAATCCAAGAAAAGTATCACAGAAGCTGCTGGATTCTATCGACAAGGCAATAGAGACCTTTGAAAAAAGCATGAAAAAAATATAAAAAAAGTTGTCTCAAATTAACGGGTATTCTCCTGGTGCTTGAATTCTTTTCAGGGGAATACCAGCTAGAGACAACTCTTTTTCTTGTTATTTATCCCATTCGGGTAATCTTCCGGGAGTCCAGGGAGTGCCGGCCCTTTCAAGATCGGATTCTAATGCCGGAATTTTATCCTCAGCAAGTTCTCTGATGCTTTTATAAACTTCTATAAACTGGTTTTCTGCAATTTCCAGGGATTCTCTTTGTGTTTGCGTAGGTGCAGAGGTGGAACTCCATAAGCCATTTATAATTGTTCCTATCCGTGATGTGACGGATGGAGGAACCGGAAATTCTCTGCTGCTGAGGCTCCTGTCCCCATTAAGTTTCCTGTTTATATCCTTGATTTCATTATCGATGGCGGCTGTTCTTTCAAAGACTTCCACCGGCAGGCCTGTTGTATGGTTAACAGCCTTTTGGATATACTCAACCTTTTCTTTTATTTCCTCAAGCGTTTCAACCGTGGCACTTACAACGCGGTAAAATTCGGAAACATCTTCTTTGAAATCAAATAGAGCTTCCTTGTTTTCTGCTGGCATGGTTGTATTATTGAGAAGAGCTGCTTTAAAAGACCGGGGGGGCACCAGTTCGGTTACTTTCCCATCCTGGAGCCTGGATAGGGAAACCGTGTACTCGCCAGGTAAAGCCAGCGGTCCTTTATCAGGCTCTGAAAAGGGGTTGTCGAAGACAGGCGGCTGCAGCCTGACTGGTGCTGTCGCCGGATAATGAAAGTCCCAATGGATGCGGTGAACACCCTTTTGTGGATCAGCCTCCAGTTGCCGGATAGTATTTCCCTTGTTATCCCTTATCGTGAATAACAATTTAGGCTTAATTTCATCATCTTCCTCCCTCATCCTGTCAAATGGCGGATAAGATATATCTTCGCCCTTTTCAATCAATTCTTTCTCCTTTTCCTTTCTGGATTCTTTTAGTGATTGGATGTCGTCTTTCAAATAATATGTAAAGACTGCGCCGACAGGTGGGTTACTGGCGGTATAGTACCCGGAACCCTGGAACGACTTGCCCCTTAACCCCAGGGGTTTCGATTGAAGAAACATCCAACTGTCTTTGACCGGAAAGATATGGGCTTCGGCATTTAAGACGTCCGTCGATAAATGCCTGAGAAGTGTATAGTCGTCAAGCACATAGAAGCCTCTTCCAAAAGTGCCCAGGACCAGGTCGTTCTCTCTTTTCTGGATTGCCAGATCTCTTACGGCAATAACCGGAAGCCCTCCCTTCAGTTGTGTCCAGGTCAATCCTCCGTTTATTGTAAAGAACACTCCGAATTCAGTGCCTGCAAAAAGAAGGTCCGGATTTCCATGATCCTCAGCCAGGCTGTATACTGATCCCCGTTCAGGTAAATTACTGCTGATCGATCGCCATGAACTCCCCTGATCATCACTGCACAGGATGTATGGCCTGAAATCTCCGTTTTTATGATTGTTGAAAGCTGCATACACCCTGCCAGCCAAGTGTTGAGAGGTAAGCAACGCATTAACATAAGATCTCTCCGGTATGCCCGGAAAAGAAGAAATGCTCCTCCAGGAATTGCCGCCGTCAAGCGTTACATTTACCAGTCCGTCATCAGTTCCGGCGTAAAGCAACCCCTCCTGGAGCGGTGATTCATCAAGGCTGACGATATTGCCATAAATGGAGGTGGATTTATTCTTGGCAACAGCATCCATGCCCCAGACTCTTCCCATTACAGGGATTTTATTGCGATCAAGCTGACGGGTCAGGTCATCGCTGATTACCTCCCAGCTATTGCCTCTGTCATCACTGCGGAACACCTTGTTCGCCGCAAAATAAATACGGGATGACAGGTGGGGACTAATGATCAGTGGCGCATCCCAGTTCCAACGATAGGCCTCTTCACCCGCTCTTTCCATCGGTTTTATATCTATGGCTTCCCCGCTTTTCCTGTCATAACGGACAAGCCATCCATATTGTGATTGAGCATACACTATGTCAGGGTTTCCGGGATCTGTGACCGACTCAAAACCATCGCCTCCGTTGGTAATATACCAGTCTGAATTAACGATCCCGGCGGCATTGGTGGTTCTGGAAGGCCCACCCATGCTGAAATTATCCTGCGTGCCTCCATTGATATTATAGAATGGGAAATCATTATCTACGCTGACTTTATAAAACTGGGTTACCGGCAGATTTGAAAAGAAATCCCAGTTCTTTCCTCCATCGAATGACTCATAAAGCCCCCCATCACTTCCTACGATAAAATGATCATTTTTTGCCGGGTTGATCCACATGGCATGATTATCCACATGTTTATACTTCTCTCCCAGCATGGTAAAGGTTTTGCCCCCGTTATCGCTGTAATGAAGCCAGGTATCCATGGCATAGATCCGGTTGATATCGACGGGATCACAATAGATCTCCTGATAATAATTTCCTGAAGTAACATACTTGCTTAATTTCTCCCAGCTCTGTCCCCGGTCGGTGGAGCGGTAAAAGCCGGCTTCATCGCCTGAAGCTTCAACGATTGCAAATATATAATCAGGATTGACCGGTGATACGTCCAGTCCGATCCTCCCCACATCACCGGCAGGCATTCCATTCATTATCTTTTCCCAACTCCTGCCCCCGTCAATCGATTTATAAATCGCTGATTCAGGGCCTCCGCTGATATAGGTGAATACATGTCTTCTTCGCTGGTGTGCAGCAGCATAGAGCACTTCAGGATCCCTCGGATCGAGATGAACTTCGTTAATACCTGTATCGTCACTGATAAAAAGGACCCTTTCCCAGTTTTTACCTCCATCAGTTGATTTATAAACACCACGATCGCCACCGGCAGACCATAAAGGACCATATGCGGCGACATATACAATAGAAGAGTTCGCCGGATGGACAACTATATTACCGATATGTTCTGAGTTCTTTAAGCCCATATGCTTCCAGGACTTGCCCCCATCCATCGATTTGTAAACGCCGTCGCCATAAGCAACACTCCGCTGGTTATTGTTTTCGCCGGTTCCTACCCAGATAATATGAGGATTGGTGGGATCGATGGTAATACATCCGATGGAATAGGATCCCTGGTCATCAAAAAGAGGCGACCAGGTAGTTCCGGCATTTACTGTTTTCCAGACCCCTCCCGAGGCGACTCCGATATACCATTCATTGGCATTTTCAGGATTTATGGCGATATCGGCGATACGTCCTGAGGTTAGAGCCGGTCCAACCGATCTGAATTTGAGATCCTTGAGCAGATCCCGGGACAGGATTTCAGTGGAATTAGTGTTGCTGCTGCTTTTCTGCGCAAACAGGCTGAACGACAGGCATAAAAATAAACTAGACTGTAATAATTTTTTCATATTTATAACGTTTTTTTAACCGTTCTACCCGTCAAATCTATCGTTATTCGATTTGAAGAAAAAAATATTTTATTAAAAATTAACATTAGCACTCCATTCCTGGTCAATTCTATAAGCGGGAGGCCATTTTGTTTGTAAAAATGGAGTCTTTTAGTAACTTTGTAAGCATAAAAAACAAACCTAAAGGGTTTTTATCAGGCCTAAGGCTGAAAACCCTTTAGGTTTTTAATTTTCAATGGGCTAATCCTAACGGTTTCAGCTTGGAACCGTTACTTATTATAAATTAATTGTAAGATGGGAAAAGTATCATATTATACAGAAGAAGGTCTTCAAAGATTGAAAGCTGAGCTACAACATCTAAAGACAAAAGGAAGAGCAGAAATATCGAAGCAGATTGCCGAAGCAAGAGATAAGGGGGATCTCAGTGAAAATGCCGAATATGATGCCGCCAAGGATGCGCAGGGACACATGGAAGCAAAAATTGCCCAATTGGAACAGGTCATTGGTAACGCAAGGGTAATCGATCCCACACAACTTGATCATTCAAAAGTATCAATACTTTCCAAAGTGAAGATTAAAAATCAACTAAACGGGGCCCAGGTAAGTTATACGCTGGTAGCCGAGGAAGAAGCGGACCTGAAAAAGGGAAAGATCTCTGTGCAATCACCTATCGGCAAAGGACTCCTGGGTAAAAAAGTAGGTGAAGTTGTAAGCATCCAGGTGCCGGCCGGCAAAATGGATTTCGAAATTCTTGATATAAACGTAGAGTAATGAGCACCATTTTTACAAAGATCATTAGCAGGGAGATCCCTGCCTATATTGTAGCCGAAGATGATTACAATATTGCCATTCTTGATATCAACCCATTGGTGGAGGGACATACGCTCGTGATACCCAAGAAACCTGTGGATTATTATTTTGACCTTGAGGAGGCAGATTTTAAAAGCCTGAATTTTTTTGCCAGGAAAGTTGCCAGATCCATTGAGTCGGCTGTTCCGTGTTTAAGGATTGGCCTTGCAGTTGTAGGCCTGGAGGTTCCGCATACCCATATTCATCTGGTGCCTCTAAACAGCATGGAGGACATCAACTTCAGTCGCCCAAAACTTAAACTTTCACAGCAGGAGTTTGAGGATACGGCATCCAGAATAAATGAAGCTTTTCAGGCATTGGATTAAGCAAGTCTGTCCGGGTTCTCAGTGAGGAACGCCTGCCAGGACTTGTTCTTTCTGGCCCCTGATCGATTTTGGAAAATATGGCATAAGGCAACAGCAAGAGCATCGGTGGCATCCAGCATTTTGGGTGTTTCAGTGAAATTGAGAAGTTGCTGGAGCATTTTAGCGACCTGCTCCTTGGAAGCATTTCCATTGCCTGTAACTGACTGTTTGATCTTTTTGGGTGCATACTCCCTGATCGGCATCCCCCGATATAAAACAGCGGCCATGGCAACCCCCTGAGCGCGGCCCAGTTTCAACATTGATTGTATGTTTTTCCCGTAAAATGGCGCTTCAATAGCTACTTCATCCGGTTTATATTCATCCAATAAGCCAAGAACCTTTTCAAAGATCCTTTTCAGCTTGATCTCATGATTTTTGTATTTATGCAAATGAATAACTCCAAATTGTACCAGACGCAGATCGGATTTCTTTACATGGATAATACCATATCCCATAGTATTGGTCCCCGGGTCCATCCCTAAAATAATTCTATCCATGATCAGATTAGTTTGTTTAATATTAGGAAGATTTTATCATTTTTTTAAAATTAAGGGGCTTTTTCTGTTTTACATGACACTATCTTTGTGAGTGACCTTGTTTTTCAGCATCCTTATTTTTACGTATTTTATCTTCCTTATCCTTGTTTTGATGGGCTGGAAAGGACTTTCCACGACTCCGGAACCAGGGGGTGAACTGCTTTTCTTTTCTATAATAATCCCTGTTCGTAATGAGGAAGATCATATAGGTTATTTGCTGAGCGACCTTGAAGGTCAGGAATATCCTCATGATCATTATGAGGTGATCATTGTGAACGATCATTCAACTGACAAGACAGTTGAGATCATCCAAAACCAGAAAAAGAAAATGAGATGCCCTGTACATCTGATTGATCTTTCTGGCAGGCCTGAAATTACACGATCACCCAAAAAAGCAGCAATAACGGAAGGCGTCAGGCTGGCTCAGGGGGATTATATAATTATTACCGATGGCGATTCACGGGTAGGTATTCACTGGCTGGAGAGTTACCGGGCTGCTTACCATGCCTGGAATCCCAAGATGATCGCCGGGCCGGTCATGTACAATAAGTCTTTGACTTTTTTCGAAAAACTTCAGGCCGTCGAGTTTGCCAGCCTGATGGCTACCGGAGCCGCAAGCCTGAAAATACAAAGGCCTGCGATGTGCAATGGCGCTAACCTTTCATTCAGTAAAAGCGTCTTTCTGGAAGTAGCCGGCTTTGAAGGGAATGACGAATTTGCTTCCGGTGATGACCTTTTCCTCCTGGAGAAGATACATGATCGTTATCCACGAGATGTCAGCTTTTTAAAAGCAAAGAATAATCTGGTACTCGTTCATCCGGCGTCCTCAGGGAAGGAATTTTTTCATCAACGGATCCGTTGGGCCGGGAAATGGAATAAGTATAAAAAAACAATGACCAGCCTGTTGGCAGTCTATGTTTTTCTGGTGCATGCCTCATTTATTTCAGTGGTGATATTAACGGCTGCCGGCGTTATCGAACCGCTCATCCTGGTAATCATGGTGCTTTTAAAAATTCTTTTGGAATATATTCTTTTAAAGGATATTTTCAATTTTTTTAACAGGAAGTGGCATTTTGGAGCATTCGTTATTTGTTCATTATTTTATTCGGTTTATGCTGTTTTGTTTGGTATATTGTCAAATATGACTCATTATTCATGGAAAGGAAGAACCTTTAAGAAATAAACAATGTCTGACCTGGAATATGACCTGCTGGATGAATTATATTTTATACAGTCGTATAAACAGTTGGAGGATAAGCTGGAATGGGAGAATAATATGCTGAGGGATACACTTCATCAGCTTTTACAAAAGGGATGGCTTAAGTGTTTTCAGGATCCAAACGAAGAAATTTTCGGCGATGAAATAGACCTTCAGACAAAATACCGGACTTACTATTATATGGCATCCAAAGAAGGATTATTTGCACATAACAGCACCAAGCACGATGAATAAAAGGACGGCCGGTCGTTCTCCAAATTATTATATTAGGAAAAGGTTGATCATGAATAAGCCTGCAATGACCGGCTTGTTCATGATCATCATTGCTTCTCTGGTGGCGATCGCAGGCTATCTGATCATGCCCGATCCGACTCCCGATGCAAATGATGGTGCCGTACAGATCCAGAAAAAACCACCCGGCTTCAGCATGCTCTTTATTAAAATTAAAAAAAATATTAATGACGGAAAGAAGGGGTGGATAATGACAGCAATTGGGGGGAATGAAAGTCCCTTTCATATCATCCCTGTCAACCATTATACACTTAAGGGCTGGAAAGTAATATATGAAGAGTATGGCAGGGAAGGTATTCAAAAGGAAATTAATCTGATCAATGCAGTTTTTCCGGTTTATATTGGCGATTCTAAGCTGATGCCGGTGAAAGAAAGTATCAGGATTGAAGACGACCAGGCCTGGTATGTTTCCCCTGATCTGAAAGTGAACCATATATCGCTGGAGGAAACGGTTGATCGTTTTGAAGCCGGACATATCGAAAGAAGACATTATTGGCTTGGCACTGACAGGTCGGGCAGGGATATGTTAAGCCGCCTGATCTATGGCACAAGGATCTCACTTTCAATCGGCTTTGTGGCTGTTCTGATTTCAATGTTCTTAGGTTTGGGACTGGGAGCCCTTGCCGGTTTTTTCGGGGGCAGGACCGATAACCTCATTTTATGGTTCATGTCCGTTGTATGGTCTATTCCGGGTATAATGCTGGTTATTGCCATTAGTATTGCTCTTCAAAGCCGTGGGGTATGGGTTGCCTTCGTTGCCGTGGGGCTCACTATGTGGGTTGATGTAGCGCGTGTAATCCGGGGGCAGATCATGACGATAAAAGAAAAGACATTTGTCGAGGCAGCGCGGGCAATGGGTATACGTGATATTAGGATTGTATATGTTCACATCCTCCCGAATATCATTGGCCCCCTGATCGTAATAGCCACAGCTAATTTTGCTGCTGCTATTTTGCTGGAAGCAGGCCTGAGTTTCCTGGGATTGAGTGTACAGCCGCCAACACCTTCCTGGGGCAGCATGATATTTGAGGGTTTCAATGTGATGGGTACGAAAAACAGCTGGCATCTGGTAGTTTTTCCAGGTTTAGCTATATCTTTAATGGTTTTATCTTTTAATTTGTTAGGGAATGGATTACGGGATGCGATCGATCCTAAAACCATTAGCCGGTCATGAATGAAGAAAGCGAACATTTGAAAAAACAGATTGAACTCAAAGAGCTTGAGTTAAATGCCTTGCTCGAGATCACTCAATCAATAAATAACAATCTGCCCCGCGAATCCCTGTATAAAATTTTTAATTTCACCCTTCGGGCTAACCTTAAACTTAAAAAACTGGCATTATATGTGAATGATGATCATTGGGCCTGTAAGGTTAATTTCGGAACGAAAAATGACTTCCTTGCGATCCCGCCCAGCCAGTATATTTTATCAAAGGATGGGATCTCGGATCTCAGAGCGCTTAATGAAGAGGACCCGTTCAGCGAATTTGAAAAAGTGATCCCTGTTAAGCATAAGGGATCCCTGCTGGGCGTAGTACTGCTTGGCGGATATCATTACGAGGATTATAACAATGGTGAGATCAATATTAATTTTATTGAGGCACTTTCAAATATTATTATTGTTGCCATTGAAAACAAGAATTTGGCAAGAAAAGAACTGGAACAGCAGGCTTTTCTGAAAGAGCTTGAAATAGCCCGTAATGTACAGCGTTTCCTGTTCCCCAAAGAATTGCCCCAGACGGATCATTTCAAAATATATTCAAGTTATCTTCCTCATCAGATGGTCGGCGGCGATTATTTTGATTACATTCCGATTGATGAGGACCAGTTTATGATCTGTATTGCGGATGTCTCAGGCAAAGGCATACCAGCATCTCTGTTAATGTCCAATTTTCAGGCATCCTTGAGAACGCTCGTGCGGCAGACGACCAAACTGGAGAAAATAATCAGTGAATTGAATTTTCAGATCCTGCACAACAGTAATGGCGAAAGTTTTATTACTTTTTTTACCGGGTTGTATAATAAAAAAGAAAAATATTTTAAATATGTGAATGCAGGCCATAACCCACCAGTATTTTATTCAGAAAAAACCGGTCTTATTCATCTCGAACTCGGATCAACGGTGCTGGGAATACTTGATTCATTGCCCTTCCTCAATGTCGGTAAGATCAGGGAACTGGACCAATTCTTTATTTTCGCTTTTACCGACGGGCTCCTTGAAACATTTAACGAAGAAGATGAACCATTTGGTAATGAAAGGATTACCGCGATCGTGCAAAAAAATATCAATAAGGAACTGGCCGACCTCCATAAAGTCGTAATTGATGAGGTTACGGCCTTCAAAGGCAAAAGGGAGTTTAATGACGATATCACATTGTTGTCCTGCAGAATTAACTGATGCTCAGTGTATTTTTTTAAAACACCTCCTATCCTGAAATTTATATATCCTCGCGCCGTATGGAATGGAAGCCGCCAGGAAAAGGTATTGTATCTTACTTTTGATGACGGTCCTGTTCCGGGTGCAACCGATAGGGTACTTGATATTTTGATGGACTATCAGGTAAAAGCAACTTTTTTTTGTGTGGGTGATAACATAACAAAATTTCCTGAGCTGTTTAAAAGGATTATCAGGGAAGGGCATGGGATCGGTAATCATACCATGAACCATATCAACGCATGGGCTCATCCGGCTGATGATTATATCGACAACATTACAAGATGTGAAAAAGAAATGAGGAAATATAAACCTGAACTATTTCCTTTTCTTTTCAGACCTCCCTACGGGAAAATAACCCCTGCAATCGGTCGTCAGGTGACTAGAAAGGGACAATTGATCATGTGGGATGTTCTTTCTTATGATTTTTCCGATCGCTTGAGCCCCGGAAAATGCCTGGAAGGTACTATCCGGAATACCAGGAACGGCTCTGTTGTACTTTTTCATGACAGCGAAAAAACAAGAAAAAAAATAAATTTTTTAATATCGCAATATATCAGTTATTTTGCTCAGAGAAATTATCAATTTTCTACAATTAATGAATTAATATTGAATAATTACCAATAATGTCGTTTATTGATACTCATGCCCATATTTATTTGGATCAATTCAAGGATGATCGGATTCAGGTTATTGAGGAGGCAAAGACCTCCAGGGTAGAGGCGATTTTTATGCCCAATATCGATTGCACATCCATTGAAAACATGTTAGCGATGGAGCAATTGTTTGCGGGATATTGTTTCGCGATGATGGGGTTGCATCCCTGTTCGGTTGATAAAAATTTTGAAAAGGATCTGAGAGAGATGGAATCCTGGCTGGAACGGCGGACTTTTAGCGGTATTGGGGAAACCGGCACGGATCTTTACTGGGATAAAACATTTATCCGGCAACAGGAAGAATCATTAGGGATCCAGATCCGGTGGGCAAAAAATTATGAGCTTCCGGTTATTTTACATTCCAGGGATTCATTGGAACTGACCATTGAAGTTGTTGAAAGGAATTATGATGATCAACTGAAGGGTATTTTCCATTGTTTTACCGGCGATCTACGGCAGGCTGAGCGGATCATTGATCTGGGGTTTTTTCTTGGTATCGGGGGTGTGCTCACTTTTAAAAATGCAAATCTTGATAAGATCCTTGAAAAAGTGCCTTTATCCTCAATCGTGCTCGAGACTGACAGCCCATACTTGTCACCTGTACCTAACCGGGGAAAAAGAAATGAACCAGCAAATATTCCTTTGATAGCACAAAAGCTATCTGAAATATACCATGTAAATATTAGTGAAATAGCACGGATTACAACAGAAAATGCAAAAAAAATCTTCAGGAACAGTAAGTCGTAAATACCGGATTATCAATATTAATACCGGTGCCATTAGTCCTAAAGCATCCGTTTTGATAATTTATTCCGGCGGAACCATAGGCATGGTAAGGGATGCCAGCGGGTCGCTGGTGGCTTTGAAGTTCAACCAGATCATGCAGCAGTTGCCTTCGCTGAATACCTTAAATGTCAGGATTACCGTTATTTCATTTCCGGAGCCCATGGATTCCAGTAATATGACTTATAATAACTGGAACGATCTGGGATTTATTATCTATGAGAATTATCATAATTATGATGGTTTTGTGGTATTGCAGGGTACCGACACGATGGCCTATTCTGCTTCAGCACTGAGTTTTATGCTGGAAGGATTGAGTAAACCGGTGGTTTTTACCGGAGCTCAGTTACCTATTAGCGCTATCCGTTCGGATGCAAGACCTAATCTTATCACTGCCATTGAGATCGCATCCAGAAAGAAAAATGGCAGGGCTGTTGTACCGGAAGTGAGCATCTACTTCGACTATCAGTTATTGCGGGGTAACCGGTCCAGAAAAGTCAGGAGTTCACAATTCGGGGCTTTTGAATCGGAGAACTATCCCTTGCTGGCGAAAATCGGCATTTCCATTGACTTTAATTATCCGGTGATCAGAAAACCTCCCAGGAATGCGGACCTTGTGCTTCATGACCGGTATGATGCCAATGTAGTTGTTCTTAAGTTGTTCCCATCCATAAGCCCGGTTGTGATCCAGTCGGTTTTAAGCATTACAGGCCTTCGTGGCGTTGTGCTTGAGAGTTATGGCTCAGGTAATGCACCTACTGAACAGTGGTTTATTGATGAACTTAAAAGAGCCATTAACAAGGGCGTCATCATGTTTAATGTCTCGCAATGCATGGCCGGGAAAGTGATCCATGGGCGTTATGCTACCAGTAAAATGCTTCAGGAGATCGGAGTGGTTAGTGGTTGGAATATCACAACGGAAGCGGCTATTACAAAAATGATGTTTCTACTAGGACAAGAGACTGATATAGAGATATTAAAGGAGAAACTTTCAAATCCTATTTGCGGTGAAATGGATGCAGATGGTTGAAGGGCTAAAAATCCAAACTAAAATTTGCATAAAGCGTAAATTATTAATTTATTTGTGCCGCTAAGGATATTTTTTAGGGAGAGGTGACCGAGTGGTCGAAGGTGCTCGCCTGGAAAGTGAGTGTGCCCCACAAGGGTACCATGGGTTCGAATCCCATCCTCTCCGCTTTTTTTTGTGATAACTAATCGGAATATTTATTAATAATTTGTATACTTGAAAAAATCAAAAAAGCGTATTATGAAAAAGTTACTGGCTTTATTAATGCTTGCGGGAGCATTGACCTTTGGTCTTACTAATTCTGTCATGGCACAGGATGATGCAACAGTTGAAGATACTGTTCAGGCTGAAACTGAGCAACCAGCTGTTGAAGAAGAGATGACCTCTGCAACTGCTGAAGATGTAATGGTTGAAGAGGCAACTTTTCACCAGGCAATTAAAGAAAAATTCATAGAAGGTGGTTGGCAGTTTATGTCTGTCGTTCTTTTATGTTTAATTCTTGGTTTAGCGGTTGCTATTGAAAGGATCATTACTTTGAACCTTTCTACCACCAATACCAAGAAATTGCTTGGCAATGTTGAAGAGGCGCTGAACAATGGAGGTATCGATGCCGCCAAAGACATCTGTAAAAACACACGTGGTCCTGTTGCCTCTATCTTTACACAGGGTCTGATGAGGATCTCCGAAGGAGTTGAAATGGTTGAAAAATCAATAATTTCCTACGGTTCCGTTGAAATGGGCCGTCTTGAAAGAGGATTGGTCTGGATATCATTGTTCATTTCTATTGCCCCCATGCTTGGTTTTATGGGAACGGTTATCGGTATGATCGATGCTTTCGATGCCATTGAAGCAGCGGGAGACATTTCTCCATCACTTGTTGCCGGTGGTATTAAGGTAGCCTTGTTGACAACCGTTAGTGGTTTGATCGTTGCTGTAATTCTTCAGCTGTTCTATAACTACCTCATATCAAAAATTGATTCGCTTGTCAATCAGATGGAAGATGCTTCAATATCATTTGTTGATCTTCTTGTTAAATACAACCTAACGCAGAATAAATAATCACTATCAATATGGAAGAGAATTTCGTTGATATAGCTATACTTGTCGCCTATGGTTTATTAGGCTTGGGGGCATTATCTGCAATTGTGTTGCCCCTGATCAATGCTATCGGCAATCCCAAATCCTTATTGAAAGGATTAATGGGAATTGTACTTATTCTTATTGTCTATGGCATTGCCTATACCATGTCTACCGATGAAGTAACAGCTACCTATACCAGATTTGGTGTTGACGCAGGGATGTCCAAGACCGTGGGTGCTTCATTGATTACTATGTACCTGCTGCTGGTCATATCCCTGATAGGCATAGTTATTACAGAGATATCCAAAATCTTTAACTGATGGCACAAAGAAGTAAGAACAGAAAAGCAGATATTCCTTCAGCATCGCTGGCCGATATTGCGTTTTTACTGTTGATATTCTTCCTGGTTACAACTACCATTGCCTCCGACAAGGGTATAGCTTTGCTGTTACCCCCGAAACCGGATCCTAATCAGCCGCCACCCGATATAACAAAAAACCAGAGAAATATTTTCAAGGTTAATGTTAATTCCAGTGACAGGGTACTGGTGGAAGATGAGCCATTACAGGATATCACCAGGATACGTGAAATGGTGAAGGAATTTGTTTTGAATTTCGGCGAGACCAGTCCCGAAAATCAGCAACTTCTGAATACATTGTCACCTGTCCAGCAGAATTTCGTCAGGACCCAGGGCCGGAGCCCCGATAATTCGGATAGTCCCACCGAAGCGGTTGTTTCTTTTAAAACGGACCGCGGGACAAGTTATGAGGTGTACATCGGCATACTGGATGAGATCATGGGTGCTTATGATGAGATTTATGCTGAAAGGGTAGGCATTACAGCTAATGAGTTCAGAGCACTGGATAAAAAAGATCCGGTACAGAAAGAGATATATGATCGGGCCAGGGAAGGGATTCCCCGGAACGTATCCATTGCAGAACCCACGAAAATAGGAGGAGATTAATATGGCAAAGTTTAAAAAGAAAATAAGTACTAGTCAGGAGATTCCTACAGCTTCACTTCCTGATATTATTTTCATGCTTTTGTTTTTCTTCATGGTGACAACAGTGTTGAGGGAGTCCGATATACTGGTGGAACAGAAGATACCACAAGCCAGTGAATTGAATAAGCTTGAACGTAAATCGTTGGTAAGCTATATTTACATCGGTAAGCCGAAGAAGTCAGACCTGGGTTCTGAACCAAGGATTCAGCTAAATGATGCCCTTGCCCAGCCTGAGGATATTATGCTGTTCGTGCAACAGGAAAAAGATAAACTGACGGAGGTTGAAAGGGATCAGATAACTATGGCCTTAAAGGTTGACCGGGATGTTAAAATGGGTATTGTCGTGGATGTACAGCAGGAATTAAAGGAAGTAAATGCCCGTAAGATCCTTTATTCTGCTGTGAAAAGGATAGATCGCAATTGATGGAAAACAATAATGTATGAGCACAAGCCGGCATTACTAAGGATGCCGGCTTTTTTTTTGTAAATACACAGGGCAGATCTTTTAGCCTGACCTATTCATAAATTTTTGTTGTTCGGTGTAATTTTAAGATATATAGGTGATATTCAATAAGATACTTCGCCAGGTTAACCCTGATGGGCATCCCGATAAAATCGGGGCGCTCCATCAGCCTGATAGGGTGAAAAATTCGTGAATTTTTCAGGTTATATCAATACTTTATTATATAAAAGAAGGATCGCAAAAAAAGTGACCGTCAGATACAGGATAGTGACCGGGAGGCCAATACGGATGAAGTCTTTCAGGTTGTATCCTCCCGGACCATAGATTATCAGGTTGGTTTGATAGCTGAAAGGTGTTATAAAGGCAGCAGAAGCGGCATAAGCTACACCAAGGAAATAGGGTGTCCCGTCTATTCCCATGCTCTGGCTGATACCGAGTGCAATCGGGAAGCTGATCGATACAGCACCTACATTGCCAATCAGGGATGTCAACAAGTTAGTAATGATAACGATCCCGGCCAGGATGGCAGTCCTGCCAAGGGGAGAAAGCAGGCTGATCATCCATTCTGCAGTCATGATACCCGCACCGGAAACGATCATGGCCTTTCCGATTGCAAGGGAGAAGACAAGGATACCGATCATGTTGAAATCAAGTTCCCGCCGGATATCCTGGACGGTGATCAGCTTAAAACCGACCATGATCGCAAAGATGATCAGCAAGGATGGGAATAATTCAAGCCCCTTGGTAATAAAAAGAACTATGGCTCCGATAAAAATAAGCCCCAGGGCATAATATTTCTTTATTCCAGGTTCGGCAATTTCCCTCACTTTATTAATGACATAGAGATCCCGGTATATTTCTACCCGGTTATTGAAATCACTGCCCGCGTAAAGCAGAAGGACATCACTAGGATTTAATTCAATATCGCCGATCTTACCGGATATCTTCTCTCCGTTCCGGTGGATGGCTATTATGGCCGCATCATATCTTTTGCGGAACTCCGATTCCTTAACTGTTTTGCCGATAATAGAAGAAAAGTTGGCAACAACCGCCTCAATAACATTTATTTTATCCTGGTGATATTCATTGGCCTTGGCCGGAAGAATGAGTCCCTTGTTGGTATTGATAAGGTCCATGATATTATGGGTATCGCCGGCAAAAAACAGGATATCATCCTGCTCGAGGACCTCATTGGGATATACAGGTGATATGATCTTATTATTACGCAGGATCTCAACAAGATAAACACCCTGTAAATTACGGAGTCCGGCTTCAATTACCGATTTATTGATCAGTGGCGATTTTTGAGTCAACCTTGTCTCTACCAGGTATTCACGCTGGTTCCTGGAGAAACTCTGGATTGTATCCATATGGTTGGGCAGAAGCCGGTGCCCGATCAAGACAATAAACAGGATACCTGACAGGGTGACCAGGGCACCGATCACCAGCAGGTCATCAAAACGTAATTCCGATTTTTCAGCCTCCATGATAAACCCGTTCAGCACTAAGGTTGTGGAGGTCCCGATAAGGGTGAGCATGCCACCCATGATCGTTGCGTAGGATAAGGGGATCAGTAATTTTGATGGCGCTATATTGTTTTTTCTCCCATAATTAAAAACATAGGGGGTCATCAGGGCAACTACCGGTGTATTATTGATTAATGACGACAGGATGGCCACCTGTGCCATCATACGGACAAGAAAACTTCTGTAGGTCTTCGATTTTTTAAATACAAGATCGAAAATAAGCTCAATCCTGAAGTTTTTCCGTAGCCCGGCCGAAATTACCAGCAGAAGAATGATTACGGCTATTGAAGCATTGGAGAACCCGGCTAAAACCTCCTCTGTATTCAAAATACCGGTGATAGAGAATATGAGTACGGCCAGGAGGAAACTGACAGCAGGTTTTAGAAACTCAAGATAAATCGCTGAAAAAGTGATAAAGAGGATGAAAATAACGAAATATTGTTGTATATATTCCGGCATGTAGCTCAGGTTAAAAACTATTTTTCAAATTGCAGATGTTTTACGGAATCTCCGCTGTTGATCAACTCATTTAATGAATCAATGCCAATTCTCAAGTGAATATCAGCATACTGTTCAGTTACTTTTTTATCGCTTTCACTCGTCTTTACTCCCATCGGGTCGAGTGGGTTATCTGAAACCAGTAATAAGGCTCCCCGCGGGATTTTATTAACAAAACCAACGGTAAAAAGTGTAGCCGTCTCCATATCAATGGCCATGGCTCTTACCCTTTTAAGATATTTTTTGAAATGATTATCATGTTCCCATACTCTCCTGTTGGTTGTATATACCGTTCCTGTCCAGTAATCCTTTTCGTGCTTTTTGATCATTGACGACACGGCCCGCTGTAACTGGAAGGAAGGTAAGGCGGGAATCTCATCAGGCAGGTAGTCCTTGCTGGTACCTTCCCCCCTGATGGCAGCAATAGGGAGGATAAGATCTCCTAAATTTGTTTTTTTCTTCAAACCGCCGCATTTGCCCAGAAATAAAACGGCTTTCGGCTGTATGGCACTCAAAAGGTCCATGACGGTAGCAGCCATTGCGCTCCCCATACCGAAATTTATCATCGTGATTTCTTTATTTGAGACAGTCTGCATAGGACGCCCGGCACCTTTTATCTCAACTTCATACAAGGATGAAAACATTTCCAGGTAATTGGAGAAATTAGTAAGTAAAATATACTCACTGAATTCATTGAGAGGAGTTCCCGTATATCGCGGTAACCAGTCTTTTACAATATCCGCTTTTGTTTTCATCGTATTAATTCAGAATTTTAGTGCATGTTAAAAAAGTTGAATTTTCCCGAATATCAATTCCGGGTATCCTCCGACGAAAACAAATTTATGATATTTGATGAATTAAGGAAAAAATTTGTCAGATTAACGGATGAAGAATGGGTAAGGCAGCATATGGTCAGGTATCTTATCCGGGAGAAGGAGATCCCCAGAAGCCTTCTTCGTGTGGAGAGCGGTACGCGGTACGACAGGCTCAGCAAAAGAACGGATATCGCCATCTATAAACGCTCGGGCGCTCCTTTTATGATCATTGAATGCAAAGCCCCCTGGATAAAAATCGATCAGAGCGTGCTTTATCAAACCGGAATTTATGGAAAATCGATACGTCCTGATTATCTGGGTATCACCAACGGCATGATTCATTATTTCTGGTCAGTCAACTATGACGATGACAAGGTATTATTACTGGATCATTTTCCGGTTTATTCCTGACCGATGCGTATTGTGCCGTCAATTCTATAATAAGAAACTCAATAATATCCCGGCTGCTACTGCCGATCCGATCACTCCCGAGACATTAGGCGCCATGGCATGCATCAATAAATGATTGGTCGGATCAGCTTTTAACCCTTCATGCTGTACCACACGGGCACTGTCAGGGACAGCGGACACACCTGCAGCACCAACCAGCGGATTGATCTTATCCTCATCCTTAAGAAACAGGTTCATCACTTTGGCGAACATCAGTCCACCGGCGGTAGCTACCATAAATGAAAGCGCACCGAGTGTAAAAATAAGCAGCGAATCAGGCGTCAGGAAAACATCAGCCTGGGTGGAGGCTCCTACAGTTATTCCCAGCAATATGGTAATAATATCAATCAAAGAATTACGGGAAGTCTCCGCCAGCCGGTTTGTCCTTGTCGATTCCTTCAACAGGTTTCCGAAAAATAACATGCCCAGCAGGGGCAGTGAATTGGGAGAAATAAATCCGGTAAGCAGCAGACCAATGATCGGGAACATGATCTTTTCTGTTTTTGAGACAGACCTTGGCGGTTTCATTCGTATCAGCCTTTCTTTTTTGGAGGTGAGCAGTTTCATGATCGGGGGTTGAATGACAGGCACAAGCGCCATATAGGAATAGGCTGCAATTGCAATTGGCCCGATCAGGTTTTTAACGGTTGTTCCATCAGGGAGTAGATTAATGCCATTGGCAAGTCTCGAAGAGATGAATATAGCAGTAGGCCCGTCGGCCCCTCCGATAATGCCTATAGCGCCGGCTTCTGGTGGCGCAAAACCAAGGATCAAGGCCCCAAGAAAGGTCAGGAATATTCCTATTTGCGCTGCGGCACCAAGAAGCATGAGCCTTGGATTGGAGATCAGGGATGAAAAATCCGTCATGGCACCGATACCGAGAAAGATAAGTGGCGGATAGATTCCCTTTACTACTCCGTAGTACAGATAATTCATCACACTGCCTTCCTCATAAATACCTATCTGAAAACCAGTCACGAAGGGTATATTGCCGATCAGGATACCCGTACCAATGGGAATCAGTAAAAGCGGCTCATAATTGAATTTGATAGCGATGATAATAAAGAATAACCCTACGGCCAGCATCGCCATGTGTCCCCAGGTAGCATTTTTGAACCCTGTATAATTAAAAAAATTTTTAACGCCGTCAAGTGCGCCAATTGATTTTCTTTCATTATCCTGCGATGGCTGTTGTTGTGATACGGCAAGTTCTTTTTTTGTAACGGATAATCCGGTTCTCGAATGGTCGGCACTGACAAATGAAAGTCTGACAAGGGATATAATCAGTATGACCCCCAATACTGTAGCTAATTTTCTCATCGGATTATTCTATTTCAATTAATAAATCGCCCTGCAGTACCGAATCACCGGGATTAATTACGATCGTTTTTACAGTACCCTCTTTCTCGGCCTGGATATTGTTCTCCATTTTCATGGCTTCCATGATCAGCACGGTATCTCCTTTCTTTACAACATCTCCCGGCTTTACATTTATCTTGAGAATGGTTCCGGGCAAGGGAGCCGTGATCTTACTGAGGCCGGAACCGGCTTTTATCTCATCCGGTTCCTTTACCTGAGGCCTTTCAGCCCGTACCAGTCTGGGTGTTTTTGGAGTTGACAAGGTCTTTTCCAATTCTACCGAATAAGGAGTGCCATTAACTTCGATGTCGGCTATATTATCTTCGAAAGACTTTATTTGAACGGTGTAATTGTTCCCCTGTATTGTAAAATTATACGTTTTCATCTTTAAAATCTTCTGTTTAGTCCTCGTGTAACACTGTATATCTTGGAACTCCAAGGTGAATAATTCTTGGATATCCTTTTAATCGTGATTACCGGATCCTCCCGGTCATGAAGTTCATTGAAATATAAAAAAACAGCCGTGCCTATGGCAGCACTTACTTCCCCGGAGATATGCATTTCGTCAATGGTGATTTCCTTCTGGAGCCCTTTCTTTCTGAGTTTTCTGCGGGCATACATCTGCATAACTTTGGGAATCCAGTTGAATACCATAAACAATAGTACAAGGGCCAGGAACACGATCAGGTAACCGATTATTGTAATGGTTAAACCATCGCCAAGGATCATGTCCCAGTTAATTGCATTCGCTGTGATCATCATGGGATCAGTTTATAATGGTATGTTGGCATGTTTTTTTGGAGGATTAAAGTCCTTCTTGGTCGAGAGGGTCTTTAAAGCCCTGATGATCCTGAACCGGCTGTTACGAGGCTCTATGATGTCATCGATAAAGCCATATTTAGCAGCCTGGTAAGGATTTGCGAAGTTTTCAATATATTCTTCTTCTTTTTCATGAATGAATTTCTCCCGTTCCGTATCGTCTTTCATTTCCCGGATTTTCTTGCCTTCCAGAACTTCAACTGCTCCTTTGGCACCCATTACAGCGATCTCGGCAGAAGGCCAGGCATAATTCAGGTCACCCCTAAGCTGTTTGCAACTCATCACATCATGTGCTCCTCCATATGACTTACGCAGGGTGATGGTGACCTTGGGTACGGTAGCTTCACCATAGGCAAATAATAACTTGGCGCCATGAATAATGATGCCTCCCAATTCCTGTGCGCTGCCCGGCAGAAAGCCGGGAACATCAACCAGCGTTACTATCGGGATATTGAAGGAATCACAGAACCGGACAAACCGGGCGGCTTTTCTGGAAGCATCGATATTCAGAACACCCGCCAGATAATTTGGCTGGTTGGCGACGATACCAACCGGTAATCCGTCGAAACGGGCAAAGCCGATAACAATATTTTTTGCATAGTTGCGCTGGATCTCAAGAAATTCATGCTCATCAACGATCGCATGGATTACATCCTTCACATCATAAGGTTTATTCGGGTTTTCAGGAATGATCTCATTAAGACTGTCTTCCAGCCGGTCTATCGGGTCCTTGTTCTCCATTACCGGGGGATCTTCCAGGTTATTGGAAGGCAGATAACTCAACATTTTCCGGATAAGCAACAACCCTTCTTCCTCCGTTTCTGTCATAAAATGGGAGATACCTGATTTTGTAGAGTGCACATTGGCCCCCCCAAGGTCTTCTACCGAGATATCTTCCCCCGTTACGGTTTTTACGACCTTGGGCCCGGTTACAAACATATAACTCGATTTTTCACTCATGATGATGAAATCGGTAAGTGCCGGAGAATAAACAGCTCCACCGGCACAAGGACCGAAAATCGCCGATATTTGAGGAATGACTCCGGAGGCCATGATGTTACGCTGGAAAATTTCAGCATAACCGGCCAGACTTCGCACGCCTTCCTGGATACGGGCCCCACCACTGTCGTTGATGCCAATTACCGGCGCTCCTGCCTTCAAAGCCTGATCCATGATCTTACAGATTTTCTGGGCGAACATCTCCGACAAGGAACCTCCGAATACAGTGAAATCCTGAGAAAATACATAGACGATCCGGCCATCAATGGTGCCATGACCCGTGACAACACCGTCAGAAAGATATTTCTGCTCCCACATACCGAAAGATTTTGTCCTGTGCGTTACAAACATGTCGTACTCCTCAAAACTGCCCTCATCAAGCAGCAGGTTGATCCTTTCTCTTGCCGTGAGTTTGCCTTTGCCGTGTTGACTGTCAATTCTTGTTTGCCCACCACCAAGCCGTGCTTCTGCACGCTTGTCTATAAGCTCCTTAATTTTTTCCTGATTTGTCATTATTTGAATTAGTTAAATCAAATATTAATTTGAAAACGTAATTATTTTCCGGAATAAAAGCTAAGATAGTAACATAAAAAATTGATAACAGCCTTTATTTTGTCACATAATTACGAAAGGTAAAAATTATAAAGTATGATTATTGTCAGCAATTACAAACCATGGGTTTGTACCATGTGTATTATAATGAAAATCAACTACTTGCAACAAAATCCCGGGTTGTTAATTAATCGTTATTTTTTGTTATGAAAAATCCTTTGGTTTGCCTTGTACAGAAGCAGTTTTTTATTGACAGTTCTCCAGGAATTCATCGATCTCAACATGACTGAAAAGATATTTCTTCTTACCCCATTCCCTGTAAACATAGGTCATGATCTCTGCAATCTCAAGGTTTGTAAGCCGGGGATTTTCAGGCATAGGTTGATTGAAAACCACCCCATTCACAATCACCTCGCCGGTCTGACCGTTTTTTATGATACAAGCTATATTCTCCGGTTCTTTTTTATACCAGTCACTGTCTTTCAGCGGAGGGTATAACCTGCGCAAGCCTGTCCCGTTTTCCAGGTGACAGTTGCTGCAGTGTTCTGTATACAATCGCTTGCCTTCAACCAGGTATTGCCTATATTTTATCCTGTCCTCCGGCAGTTCTTCTTTTCCATTTTCAGGATTACAGGAATACATAAAAGCTGATATTGTCAGTAATACGATCTGGATCCCGCTATTAATTCTTCTCATATTCTTTCAGTAATCGGGGGATATCATTGATCAGCCGGTTAACATCTTTTTCACTGGTGCCGTCATAAAGGCCCCGCACCCTTCTTTCCTTATCTACCAGGATGAAGGCTCCGCTATGAATATAGCCGCCTGGTTCGTCCTTGTCTTCCATAGCGGTTACCATATAACTGGTTTGACCGATTTCATATATTTTTTCCTTGTTGCCTGTCACAAAATGCCATTTATCACTGGTTACGCCAAGTTTTCCGGCAAAATCACGCAACACACCAACAGTATCATAATCCGGATCAATCGTATGAGAGAGGATCATAAATCCATCCTCATCCAGGAATTTATCATAAACCCTCAGCATCTCTGCCTTCATTAGGGGACAGATGGTCGGACAGGTAGTAAAGAAAAAATCAGCTACATAAATTTTATCCCTGAAGGTATCATTGGTTACCACCATTGAATCCTGGTCAACAAAGGAAAAATCATCAATCGTATGATAAATTGTATCCTGTTTCTGTCCGTCAGGCGTGTTTATGACCTTAATCTCTTTTCTTCCAAGATAGGGTAATGTATCATTTTTATTAGATGTCTGGCATCCGGTGATTATGACTAAAATAACCAGTATTAAATACCTTATGCGAGCGTTCATGCCTTTACCTTTTTTGAATGAATGAAAATTTCTTTATTGATCGTTACTTATTTAAAAGGTCTCTCAGCTTCCGGTCAAGGATGTAAAGTTATTCAAAATCTCCGGGTTTAGTTGAATGAATAATGATTTCATCCCCTGCCTTTACATTTCCCTCCTTCAGACAGATCACATTCTGCCCAAAAAGTATTTTTTTATTTTTCTTTCTGAAGACCGACAAGGTGCGTAAGGGTTCTTTTTCCCGGAGGCCATTTTGTTGGTCGGTAGTAGTTACCACACAACGCGCACAGGGTTTTATTACCTTAAACAGGGCTTCACCTATGCCGAATTCATCGATTGAATCTTCCAGAAATCCCTGTTCGTCAGAAATGACCATATTCGGTCTGAAGCGATCCATGGGAACCGGTTTATCCAACCTTTTATTCAATTGATCGAGGGATCCCCGGCTGATCAGAAGATAAGGAAAACCGTCGGCGAAACTAACGGATTCGTTATTGATCCGATATTTATCCGGGATTGGCCGGTAGGCTTCCTGGTCCATCATTGTTAAATAGCACTGTTTTTGAAGATGGGAAGAAAACCATTCATTATAAAGATCAATGGCCCTCCCAACTTCAAGCTGATCATTCCAGATCCTTATGGTCATCCTGTCTTGCAGCGGCATATTCCAGGGAATCTCCAGGCTCTCGCCTGCATGCCTGACAAGAACCATGTCATTGAACAGAGAGGTCTCAAAACGGGCCATTGCCGGAAGGGTTCGCTGAGTCAGGAAACGGCCATTGGGATCGACCAGCATCCATCGGCGGTCGTACCTGAAACCCCTGGTCTCAGCCCTGTTTTCCCGGCGAGAAATACCCCGCATCGATTTTACAGGGTAAATGGTGATTTCCGATAACCTGATTGTGTGTTTTATTATCAAATTTGCTTATTTTGAAAATAACTCTCTTAGAATATATTGTAAATCTATTAATTTATCATTAATGAATATACCCCAGTTAAGGACAATTTGTGAAACACCCGGAGCACCGGGATTTGAAAAACGAATAAGGGAAGCCATAATCGGCCTGATAAAACCTCTGGTTGATAATTTTTATGTGGATAATCTTGGAAACCTGATCACCATAAGGAAGGGTAGTAATAATTCCGGCAACAGGAAAGTACTTGTTGCCGCTCATATGGATGAGATCGGATTTGTTGTCACCCATGTCGATGATGATGGTTTTCTCCGGTTTCATACCCTGGGTGGATTCGACCCCAAAACATTGACTGCCCAGCGTGTTATCGTCCATGGTAAAAAAGACATGATTGGCGTGATGGGTACCAAGCCAATCCATGTGATGTCGGACGAGGAGCGGAAAAAATTACCACAGGTTACTGATTTTTACATAGATCTCGGGATGCGTAAGGAGGAAGTAGCAAAATGGGTGTCGATAGGTGATCCGGTGACCAGGGAACGGGAATTAATTGAAATGGGTGAATGCGTTAACTGTAAATCAATTGATAACCGTATATCTGTCTATATCCTGGTAGAGGTACTGAGAAAGTTATCTGATTTTCCTTATGATGTATATGGTGCATTTACCGTTCAGGAGGAGCTTGGGATGCGTGGCGCCCAGGTTGTGGCCCATAAGCTGAATGCTGATTTTGCTTTGGCGCTTGATACCACCATTGCCTATGATGTGCCTGGAGCACAGCCTCATGAAAAAGTGACATCCCTGGGAAAAGGAACGGCTATTAAGATCATGGATGCCTCAGCAGTATGTGACCCCAGGATGGTAGCTTACCTGAAATATATTGCAGATAAGAAAAAGATCAAATGGCAGCCTGAGATCCTGACAGCCGGTGGGACCGATACTGCCAGCTTACAACGGATGGGTAAAAATGGCGCCGTTTCCGGGGCGATATCTGTGCCAACCAGGCATTTACACCAGGTGATCGAAATGGCTGATAAAGGGGATATTGAGAAAACCATCGCATTGGTTTGTGCAGGAATTGAAAATATTGAACAATGGAATTGGGAACATTGAAAAATGAATGTTATTATTGAGGTTCCTATTATATGACCATTTTAATATTCATGTCAGAATGAAAAGAAAAACCATTATACTGTTAGCAGGATTTATTATCCTTTGGCCCGGATGGCTATTGGGTCAGCGAAATGAAATCCGCTATACGGAGTTTGACCTCGGAAACGGCCTGCATGTTATTTTACATCAGGATAATTCGACACCTATTGTATCCGTGTCGACCATGTATCACGTGGGTTCTAAAAACGAGAAGCCCGGAAAAACGGGTTTTGCTCATTTTTTTGAGCATGTGGCTTCCAGGCGTACAGACAATATTCCGGTTGGTGGATTTACTGAGTATGTGTCTGAAGCAGGAGGGGCCAGGAATGCTTCCACTAACTTTGACCGTACGTATTACTTTGAAATACTTCCTTCCAACTACCTGGAGATGGGTCTCTGGCTTGAATCGGAAAGGATGCTTAACATGATCGTAGATACAACAGTAGTAGAGACACAGCGCGAAGTCGTGAAAGAAGAAAAAAGACTACGTGTTGATAACCAGCCCTATGGAAAATTACTGGAGGAGATCCTGAAGAGATCTTATCGCCAGCATCCTTATCGCTGGCCGGTTATCGGTTCCATGGAAGATCTTGATGCCGCATCGGTAGAAGATTTTATTGATTTCAGGGATACTTATTATGTTCCTAATAACGCGGTCCTTTCCATTGCCGGTGATATAGATCCCGGGAACACTGAGAAACTTGTCAGGAAATACTTTGCAGATATTCCCCCGGGTGACCCAATCAATCGTGTTACTATCGATGAACCGGTTCAGAAGCAAGAAGTACGGGATGTTATATATGATAATGTACAGCTTCCGGCCGTGATCATGGCTTACCATATGCCGGCTGCCGGAACCGAGGATTTTTATGCCTTAAGCATGCTGACCACTCTTTTAGCCGATGGTGCCAGCTCAAGGATGAACAAAGCCATTGTGGACAGCGGCAATTCCACTGCCCCTGGAAGATCCCGGGCTTTTTGTGGCTTTTGGAATAGCTAATCTCGGCATCAGTACTGATGACCTGGAAGCGGCTATGCAGGAGGTGATCTATCAGGTGAAAAATGAATTGATTGATGAAAAAGAGTTTCGGAAAATCAGGAACCAAGTGGAAAATGATTTTATCTCTGCAAACTCCAGGGTGGCTGGTATCGCCGAATCACTGGCGGAATATTATCTGATCTATGGAAACACAGACCTGATCAATACCGAACTGGAACTTTACCAGGCCGTATCAAAAGAAGATATTAAAAGGGTAGCCAATAAATATTTGAATGATGATAACCGGGTGGTCCTGCACTGGCTCCCAAAATCCTCCCAATAATTTCCGAAAATTTACCTAGATGAAAAAGCAAATTATATTTATCCTGTTCCTTTTTGTCCTGAGTGCCGGTCATGCGCAGGTTGACCGGTCCGTTAAACCGCCTCCAGGACCTGCCCCGGAGATCAAAATCGGAGAATACCAGACTTTTAAATTGAAGAATGGACTTACCGTAATTGTTGTTGAAAACCATAAGCTGCCAAGGGTCTCTTTCTCATTGATCGTTGACCGTGACCCGATCCTGGAAGGTGATAAAGTAGGGTATGTGTCCATGGCCGGACAGATGTTACGGCGGGGAACGACCAACCGAACAAAGGATCAACTTGATGAATCGATCGATTTTATTGGCGCCTCACTTTCAACAGGATCGAACTCCATTTTCGCCTCATCTCTTACCAAGCATACCGATCAGTTGCTTGGACTGATGACCGATGTATTGTATAATCCCGTTTTCCCCGGGGAAGAGTTAGATAAGGTTAAAAAGCAGGTCTTATCAGGCATCGCCTCACAAAAGGATGATCCGGAATCAATTGCCGGCAACGTATCCAGCGTAGTACTCTATACCAAAGATCATCCCTATGGTGAAATACAACGGGAGGAGCATGTAGACAATATTGACAGGATCGATCTTGTCAGGTATTATGAAACCTACTTTAAGCCCAATATTTCCTATCTGGCAATTGTAGGAGATATATCACCTAAAGAAGCCCGCAAACTTGCCAATAAATATTTCGGGCAATGGGAAAAGGGAGAAGTACCCGGGCATACCTTTGAAGTGCCTCAAATTCCTGAAAGTAACCGGATAGCCCTCGTTGACCGCACAGCCTCGGTGCAGACCGTCCTGAATTTATCCTATCCGGTTGTATTGGAAAAGGGCCATCCGGACGTAGTAAGGGTTAATGTAATGAATGAAATACTCGGCGGCTCGAGCGCTTCCAGGTTATTTAAGAATATCAGGGAAGATAAGGGGTATACCTATGGGGCTTATTCATCCATCTCTTCCGATGAATTGATCGGTAATTTCAGTGCCGGCGCAAGTGTACGTAATGAAGTAACGGATAGTGCCCTGACGGAATTTATTCATGAATTTCACCGGATAAACGATGAGAAAGTAACCGGAGATGAGTTAAGAAGGGCCAAAAATGTGTTAACAGGTAGTTTTGGTCGATCACTGGAAAACCCCCAGACGGTTGCCTCCTTTGCGATCAGCATCGAAAGGTATGACCTCCCGGAAGATTATTACAATAACTATGTGAAAAGAGTAGAAGCAGTGAGCCCGGCGGAAGTCCGGCAGATGGCTCAGAAATATATCCTTCCGGAAAATATGCATATTGTTGCCGTGGGTAAGGCAAATGATATAGCCGAAAAACTGAAAACATTTGGGGAGATCACCTATTACGACCCCTAT